>WFQS01000661.1 GCA_015486915.1 Desulfobacteraceae bacterium | reverse complement strand
GGGCTTACGTCTCCTGTTTTTATATGATATATGATTATTCATAAAAACATTAAATCAACTTCTTAAAATGTGCAAAGATGAGACCAGCCCAATAGCTTCCGAACTGATAGAATATACCAAGCAGCAAGAGGAGATAATTCAAAAATTAAAAGATAAAATTACCGAATTAAAAGATAAAAAGGTAAGTCCTGAAATAAAGCCATCCAATCTTGAAAAAAACCAGCTCAAAAAAAATAAAAATCAGAAAACCCGGATCCGAAAAAAAATTTCGAATGTCATCTTTTAAGAGAACTACGGGGAAGACATGAAGATACAATCTAAAGCCGCATCCACAATGACTTTATTTGGGGTTTGCATCGTAATCCTGCTTTCACTGGGGTATAACAGGCTAAGTCATAACATTGTCATAGATGAAGAGATGAAAAACCTTCAAAATATCTCTGAAGAAGTTGCTCTGCATCTGGAATCCATTCTTAAAGGAAAAGCAATGATTGCCGTCGCTCTTTCCTCTGCACCGATTATCAGAAATGCTCTGCTGAAAAGTAATTCTGTCTTTGCCACTTTAGCTGACGGGAAACGAAAACAGAAGATTAATGGCCTTAACCAGCATTGGAAAACAGCTGATATCAATGCATCTTTTGTCCAGGCACATATGACCAACCCTGTAGCTGAGTACCTTAAGCGTCAGAAATTAATTATGCCAGGAGAGTACGGAGAAATATTCCTTACTAACCGTTATGGGGTCATGATTGCCACAACCAACAAGCTGACTACTCTTGCCCATGCTTATAAATATTGGTGGGTGGCGAGCTATGATGATGGTAAAGGAAGAATTTTCTTAGATGATCGTGGTTTTGATGAAAGCGTGCAGGGATATGTGCTTGGTGTGGTGATTCCAATTAAGGATAAAAACGAGGTGATTGGAATATTGAAGTGCAACATCAATATCATGGGGCCATTGACCGATGTGCTCAAGACGTTTAACCAACGTCATCCCGGTAGAATAAAAATCGTCCGTACAAGGGGACTAATAGTGTACGAACATGGGATAACACCCCTGTCAGCACGGGTAAACAATGCACTCGTTGAATCATTACGGACAAAAAAGAGCGGCACCAGGATCATTAATGAAAATCATAAAAACCAGCTTGTGGCATATTCTCCAATACAAATCACAAAGGGATCACAACAAATTGGTTTTGGAGGAAGTCAAGAATCAATAGACCACATTAAAGGGAATAAAGGTGAGGCGTGGCATGTTATCGTCTCCCGCCCTGAGAAAAAAGTCGTTGAGAGTGGTTCTAAAACAACTTCTATAATTATTATTTTCGGAATTATTTTTACGATCTTAACTTCTATGATAGCTTTACTTCTGGGAAAATTGGCAGCCGGGCCCATAGTTGAGCTTGCAACTGCTGCCCAGATAATCGGGAAAGGTAATCTTGATACAAGGACAACTGTGGCCTCGAATGATGAAATTGGTCTTCTTGCAAAGTCACTGAACACAATGGCGACAAATCTCCAAAACACCATGACATCCAGGGATGAATTGATCTCTGAGATTAAACGCCGCAAAAAGGAGGAGGAAAAGAAAAAACAACTAATCACAGAACTGCAACAAACATTGCATGAGGTCAAAACATTAAGAGGCATAATCCCCATATGCTCATTTTGTAAGAAAATCAGGGATGATAAAGGTTACTGGAGTCAGGTTGAAGTCTACGTTAAAAAACATTCTGAAGCAGATTTTAGTCACTCTCTGTGCCCTGAATGCGCTAAAAAGCATTATCCTGAATTTTGCGATTAAAATGAAAATTCTACCACGTAAAATTAAAGATAACTTTCCAACACCTTCAAAAAAATCCAGGTAGTTAACCTGATCATCAAAAGAATTGCAGAAACCATTTTTTTAGTAGGTTAAAGATGAGTCTTAAACATAAATTTAAAAGAACAATCTCTCGAAATAATGATGCCCTGTATGAACAGGCAATAGACCTGTATTTAAATGAGAATAAACCAGATAAAGCTCTTCGAATTCTCTTGAAACTTGCTGAACATAGATACAAAAAGGCTTTCGGTGAGATAGGAGTTATCGTATACAGAGAGAAGCATGATGTCGATAAAGCTGAAGAATGGCTTGTAAAGGCAGAAAAAGCAGGAGCATTACTTGAAGAAGCTACTTATGAATACGGGATGCTCCACTATTTGGGAAAAAATGACTGGAAAACAGGTCTCAGTTATTTATTCAAGGCTGCTGAACAAGGGTATGAACCAGCTTATGGAGAGATAGGCACCATACTGTATCTTTATAAATCTGATATTGATGATGCAGAAAGATGGTTCGAAAAAGCTGAAAAAATTGATTTTCTTCTCGCACCAGCCGCTTTTTTTTACGGACAGCTGTTGATGCTTGAAAGAAATGAATGGGAGAAAAGCAAGAAATATTTTAAGCAATCAGCTGAGGAAGGTTTTGACTTGGCGTACGCTGAATACGCTTCGATTTTATACATCGATAAAATTGATGTGGATGAAGCAGAAACTTATTTTAAAAAAGCAGAAGAGAGAAATTGCCTGCCTGCTCCACATGCCTATAATTATGGAGAACTGCTGATTCAAGAAAGAAACGAGATCGAGAGAGGAAATAAGTATTTGGATTTGGCAGAAGCGGATGGTTATTAGTGCCTTACTCCTCAATTCCTGTTAAAAAAAACAAGAAATTGAGGATAGGCAAACGGGTTGCGGGCATCGCCCATCTTGGATTTCATCATTATACTTTTTTTATTTCAAAAACAAAACATTTGAATATGCTATCCTATAATTCCCTGCCGATACCACCCGGCAATCACATGGGGTGGTATTCCCATGAAATAAGCTGCAACAACAAGCTGGTTGATAAATGTGGTTTTGATTATTCCAAGTTTACTCCACCTTCTTGCAGAGGTTAATACAGATGATGACAATGTGGCTATTTTCCCTTTTTTACCTGCTTTTCTTATAAATTCAAAATCTTCCATTATGGAAATTTCTGGAAATCCTCCAATGGAATTAAAAATTGCAGCAGGTACAAAAAATGCCTGGTCTCCATATGGGATTAACAAAATTACATTATTTGCTATTAAAATTACTGAAAGTCCCATTCAGTGTGTATGATAATCTACAAGATGGTTGGCGGAATTTTGAATTTATAAAAGAAACAGGATAAATTAATATCCTTAAAAAAGTGAAAAAATATTACAAAATTAAATCAGGAAAACTATTACCAATGCGCGCGAAATGTGAGTTATATGATGCAGAAGTTGAATATAGGGCTTTCTTCATACCAGGAAATGGAAAATCTTTACCTAATCTGATTAAAGAAGCATTTCTTAAAAATAATGCACGGCCAAAATTCCCGCATTGGTTTGTATGAATAATTTCAGTATGGTACGGCTGGAAAAAATGTCAAAATCTGGCTTTTTATATTTTCATCCTAAGTCCTTAATTTGCTGCTTGTGTTTTACCCGGGCACTATACAACAACTAAACTGGATCGAAGGGTATTAAAGTATCCATAATTCATAGTCCACTTGCGTTGCTTATGCTGGAGGACCATTTGGTTAGCCCGCTGTGCAATATCACCCCTAAAGGATACGCTACGTCCGCCTACATCATGATACTGGATCAGTTTGGCTCCATCCTGCATGATGGTATCATCTGTTCCTGGCCCTGTTACGTAACACCAGCTTTTAGTTGCAGGTTCGGCAAGCAGGATGGAAAAAGCATTGCGGGAGCCTCCCACATTCACTGGTAATCCCTTGAGAGCTATATTACGGGTACTGCTGTGAAAACCGGACTTCAAACCTGCTTTCACCTGGATGATAAATGGGTCCATGTTGCCTGTACAGTGACGGGTGTTGCAGGTAATAAATTCCACAGTATTCAATTTTGAATTCTGCTTCTTCCAGTCTTTGATTAGTTTCACCATTTCTGTTGGGGTCAAGCCGCAAAGCTTCCATGCATCCCCATGTCCCCAGAATAACAATGTATCAAGGTTGTTTTTAGTGATTGGGACAGCGCTGACCAAACTGCTGAATGATACTGGAATCAATGATTGCAAAGCTAAGGCTCTTACCTTATGGTCTTGTGTATAAAGAATCTGAATCATAACTGTTACTCCCTCATATAAATAATTGAAATTTTAATCCTGAATACATCTCTGCTAATTTGGATATTGCATGGGGTTCATACAGTATCCGCATTGGAATAATTTTCATCGCATTTCAATACAGTATAATACAGGTTAACCATTTTGTATATTTGGTTTTAAATCTTGAAGAATCTGTAACCGTAACAAAATTCTGAAAAATTAAAAATCCGGGCTGCAGACTGAACCAGGGTTCTCCTCACCTGTGTTAAAAAACCCGGCCGGAAACGGCCGGGTTTTTGCTTACATCGCAGTTTACCCTTAAATCAGAACAATTTTTCAAAAGTTTTTATTATTACCCGGCATCGATTGTCGATTTTATCCAATCCTGCTGACCATTATTGTTAAAGCTCACTGTTTTTTAAATTATTATTCCACACCGTTTGCTTTTAGCACCTCAATAACTTCTGGAAAATCGATGCCGAGTTTTTTTACGGTTTCAAGGGTTGGAATGCCGTTGTCTGTCCAGCCCCGGCGCAGATAAACGGCATCTTTAAGCTTTTCGTACTGGTCTTCCCTGTACTTTCTCAAAAGGGCAAGTTTTTCTTTTATTGCCATTT
>WFQS01000660.1 GCA_015486915.1 Desulfobacteraceae bacterium | reverse complement strand
TTTATGGGAAGTGTCAATGAAAGTCTTTCCGCATGGGAATTAAACTATGAACTGGTTTGGGAAGATGATTCAAAAGAGGCCGTAAAATGGGTTCAGGATGAGTTTGATGCTTTATGGTTTCATCATATGGCGATACCTTTGAGTGACTTTGTTATTAAAGATATCAAACGCCTTTCACACAGGAGTAAAATTGCTGTAGATGACTGGAAACAAGATCCTGAACAAGACCCTGCTTCTGGTATTGTTGAAACTCCTGTTTATCGAAAGGAATATGGGCTTTGGCCCCATCAGAAATATTTTATAAAGCTTGCCTATGATGCGCATTTAAATGAAGGTGCCCGATTCATTCTGGCAGATCAGGTGGGCCTGGGAAAAACAGTTCAGCTTGCCTTAAGTGCAATGCTGATGGCGCTTTGCGGCAGCAAACCGGTTCTGGTGATAGCACCAAAAACACTTCTTTTCCAATGGCAGGATGAATTGAATAATCTGCTGGGTATTCCGTCTGCCATATGGAATGGCAGAGACTGGGTAGATGAACAATCCATTGTGCATCCTTCAAAAAGCATTGAATCTGTCAAAAAATGTCCCCGCAGAATCGGTATTATTTCACAGGGATTGATAACTTCCGGATCTGAAATCACAGAGCATTTAAAAACATTAACCTATGAATGTATTATCCTTGATGAAGCTCACAGGGCAAGGCGGAAAAAAATAAATGATCAGAGTATGTATGAACAGGCTGATCCAAATAATCTGATGCGGTTTATGCGGGAAATAAGCCCGAGAACAAAAAGTATGCTGCTGGCAACAGCAACACCTGTTCAGATTCACTTGATCGAAGCATGGGATCTCTTAAAGATTCTGGCACAGGGCAATGATATGGTTTTAGGCACTGAATGGTCTGAATGGCAGAAGCCTGCGAGGGCGATACCCATGGTAACAGGAGAATCTGCAATCCCTGAAGAACTGGGTGAAGCATGGCGATGGATGAGAAATCCAATGCCGCCATCATTGGAAGGAAAAGAATTTAAGAATCTCAGAAGAAAATTAGGACTTGAGAATCATGACTTTGTGGCTGAGGGAGACAGCCTGGATTATCTGAGGCCCACTGAAATTACCAGGCTGAAAAGCATGATTCCAGGTTTTTGTCAAAAGCATAATCCATTCATCAGACATATTGTCAGGAGGACAAGAGAATTTCTTGAAAAGAGTATTGATGCCTCAACTGGTGAACCTTATCTTAAGCCTGTAAAAGTTATTTTGTTTGGTGAAGATGCTGCAGATTCCCTACCTTTACCCCCCTATTTGAAAGATGCATACCTTGCAGCTGAAAAATTTTGTTCGCTTTTGGGAAAAAGAGTGAAAGGCGCAGGGTTTCTTAAAACTCTTTTGCTGCGCAGAATTGGAAGCACAATCTATGCAGGACGAAAAACCACTGAAAAGATGTTGAATGAATGGGGCAGCGAGGCAGAAATATTACAAGATTCTGTTTTTGAAGAAGACGATGACCAGCAGGCAGTGTCAATGAACAAAACTGCCATGAAAGATTTAACTGCGCAAGAACGATCTGAACTGGTACGATGCCTGAAAGCCCTTGAAAACAACCAGGAACGAGACCCGAAGTATCAAAAAGTTATTGAATATCTGATTCACAGAAACTGGATAGAAAAGGGCTGTATTGTTTTTTCACAATATTTTGATTCAATATGGTGGCTGGCAAACCAGATTTCAAATGAACTGCCTGATGAATATATTGGAATATATGCCGGGGGAAGCAATTCCGGGATCATAAAAGCAGGAAATTATAAAAAAGTTTCAAGGGACAGTATCAAATTCAAAGTAGGCAATGGGGAAATCCGTCTGCTTCTTGGAACTGATGCTGCCAGCGAAGGATTAAACCTTCAAAGACTGGGAAGCCTGATCAATCTGGATTTACCCTGGAATCCCACTCGCCTTGAACAAAGAAAAGGCCGGATACAGCGTATAGGACAGATACAGGACTCCATATATGTTTACAATATGCGGTATCGTGGATCTGTAGAAGATCGGGTTCATGAATTATTGTCAGACCGGCTTGAAGATATATTTTCTCTTTTTGGCCAGATCCCAGATATTTTGGAGGATGTTTGGATTGATATTGCCAATGGTGAAATTGAAAAAGCAAAAAAACTGATCACTTCTGTAAAACCGAAACATCCTTTTGATGAAAGGTATAATCAAATAAGTGAGATAGATTGGGAATCCTGCTCAAATGTATTGGATGCTGATGAAAAAGTTAGTATTCTCATGAGCAAATGGTGATATTCATCTTATGTCGTAAAAAAATATTTAATACGAGTATTTTACTCCTGTAAAATTTTTTATGGCCGTTTTATAAGAAACTTCTGCTAAGTTCCTTTAAGAATAGGAGTTTCCATTTTTGTTGAGAGGCAGTCTGTGAGTCTTCAGATCTGCCTCATGGCAGTTTATAGGAAATTCCTGTAAAGTACCTTGAATTATTAGAGTTGGCTTCGCGCCTGCGGCCCATTTTTTGTTGAGAGGCAGTCTGAGAGTCACCAGCTCGGCCTCATGGCAGTTATAAAAAAGGAGGAAACACAAATGATAAAAATATCAGTGCCAGGCTTTGGAGATCTTGAACTTGAACATCTTGTCATGGATTATAACGGAACCATGGCATGTGACGGAGAGCTTTTCAACGGTGTTGAAAAACTTGTTGAAGAACTTTCCAGCGATCTTAAAATTCATGTTATCACGGCAGACACCTTTGGGAAAGCAGCAGCTCAGTTAAAGGATCTTCCACTTAAACTGACCATTATGCCAAAGGATAACCAGGATAAGGGAAAACTTGAATATATTGA
>WFQS01000659.1 GCA_015486915.1 Desulfobacteraceae bacterium | reverse complement strand
TGGCCTTATGAAGATCCTGATAGTCCGGTTGATTTACTATTTGTTGCTGGCAAAATCCATAGGAAAATGGCGATTCGGTCAAACAATATTCCATCGACTAACATCAAAATCTGTGGGCAGGCAAGGTATGAGGGCCTAACGGATTTTAAAAAAAAATATAGCACAACAAAATCTCGCTCATATTTGAGAATACCGATTACATTTTCTATTTATATACTTTTTGATCCTAATGTGATTTTACGCGGTTTTATGTCTCAGCAAGAACAAACTGCCACTTTAATGACATTGCTTGAATTTGCTGGCAGACATTCATCTGTAGCTCTGCTGGTAAAGCCTCATCCAAGCCATAAAGCTGACATCTTGGAGGATCTGATTAACAGCCATGAAGATTTTAAAAATGTATTTATAATTGATAACAAAATGTTACCTTATCATGCGCTCAATGCCGCAGATATACTAATTACGAAATTTTCTACCCTTGGCATAGAGGCTATGCTATTTGATCGCCCGGTTATATGTTGTATTCTAGATCGCGAGAGACATTTTAAGATTTACGAAGGAGCTGCTGATTATGTAGATAGTACAGAAAAACTCGAAAGCCTGTTGTTGAGATTGGTAACCGATGATGATTTTCGGCAGGAATGGCATGAAGAACATATCCGAAAACAGAAAGGGTTTTTGGAGGAGTACTTTTGTAAGATTGATGAATCGCCTGCTGTTTGTCAGGCTGATATATTAGATAGCTACCTTAGAAAACGGCTATACAAAAAGATTGTGAGATATAAGCATGACTAAGATATCGGGTTTAAAAGCGTTTTTGAAAGAATGGGTAAAGTATTTTTTGAGATATCATTACCGGGTACTTGCTCCCACAGAGCGACAACATGATGATTTATATTTGGTATCCTTTCCGAGATCCGGGAATACATGGTTGTCTTTTTTAATGGCTAATATTCATCTTAAGATGAGTGGTATAAGCCGGGAGGTGAATTTTTTCAATATACATGATTTCATTCCGGATATTCATAGCTCCCGGAATCTTAAGAGAGATATATTACCATTTCCAGGGCATAGAGTTATAAAAAGCCACTCAGCATTCAATCCGTTTTACAGAAAAGTTATTTATCTTGTCCGTGATCCTCGTGATGTTATGGTTTCTTACTACTGGTTTCTAAAAAGATTGGGTGGATTTAATGGAAACTTATCTGATTTTATACACTCCTCATTTTTTGGTATTAGTGCATGGTGCAGACATGTACAATCATGGGTAGAGAAAACCCCTGCCTCAGTTAGCATTGATTTCGTTCGCTATGAGGATATAAAAGCCAATCCTGAAAAGGTGCTTACACGATTATATAAACTTCTTGGTTATACGATTCCTGAGGATATACTCGAACAAAGTATTAGTGCGTCTTCATTTGAAAATATGAAAAAGCTTGAGGAATTTTATAATTATGGTGGTGATATGCGATTTACTAATTTTAAATTTATGAGAAAGGGTAAAGCGGGGGGTTACAAATTTGAACTATCTAAAAAAGATATTACTTTAATAAATAAAACAGCATCACAATGGATGGCTGTTTTTAGATATACTTTTTTATAAGTTCGGGGGCATGCCGACTAAGGCTAATATAGTTTTATATAGTATGTGTTTCTTAAGTAGTTAGTGAGAACTGCCAAGACATAGGTTACCTTAATGCTATTTTGTGTCAATACATAGGTTACCCGATTGTCTGTTTTCTTATACACTATCTCCATAAATCTTTAGAAGGAGGTAATGAATTGGAAACAGAAATCAGGAAAATTGCCATACAACGATACTTGAATGGAGAAAAGCCAAAAACAATTTACTCTGACCTCAATCGTTCCAAGAAATGGTTTTTAAAATGGCTAAAACGCTACCAGAGCGGGCAAAAAGATTGGTATAAGAACCAATCTAAAGCACCCCGAAACAGCCCAAGGCGAATTTCAGCAATTGATAAACAGCGGGTCATTGAAACTAGGGAACGGCTTGAGTTAGAAAAATTTGCACAAATTGGCGCCTCTGCTATTAAATGGGAACTGAGTAAGTCAGGTTTCGATTTCCCCTCAGACCGAACTATTAGCCGTGTGTTAAAGCAAGAGGGGTTGGTTAAAAAAAACTCCTTATGTTCCCAAAGGCGTCGAATATCCCTATTTTACCGAGGCACTGGATTTCAACAACATCCATCAATCCGACCTCGTAGGCCCTCGGTATATCAAAGGGGATGGCAAGTTTTATTCATTTAATGTAATGGATCTTTTCAGCCATCGCATTTACATCGAATCTTAAAGAACTAAAGAGGATAAGCAAGTTGCAGCCAGCTTAATGAGATCCTGGAAAACCATGGGCCTTCCGGATTTTCTCCAGCTCGATAATGCGCTGAGTTTTCATGGCAGCAACAAGTATCCTAGATCATTTGGCATTGTCATTAAAGTATGTCTATATTTTGGCGTTCAGCCCGTATTTATCCCAATTGGGGAACCGTGGCGTAATGGGGTTATCGAGCACTTTAATGATACATATAACAAAAAGTTCTTCCGTAGACAGTGGTTCAACAGCTATGCGCACCTAAAGCGGCAAAGCAAGCACTTTCAACGGTTCCATAATAAACATCATCGGTACAGTTGCCTTAAAGGAAAAACCCCTGATGATTTTACAAAGAGCCATGAATATAAACCTACAACTATTGGAGCAAATACCAAACTTCATGATCTGGATTATATTCCAGATGGTAATATTATCTTTATCCGTTTCATCCGTAGCGATAGGACCCTTAATATCTTTGGTGAAAAATTTCGGGTTTCAAAGGATTTAGTATATTCATATGTTAAAGCCGTAATCGTAACCGAAATACATACTATTCAAGTCTACCTTGGAGAAGAATTGGTAGAGGTTTTTGACTATCAACTTCCACAATGGAGTATTACAATTAACTAATCAGGGTAACCTATGTCTTGGCATTTTTTACCATTAGAGTTGGGTAACCTATGTCTTGGCATTTGTGAAGTTAGAATTGTAAAAAAGTGGAAAGTGTCCAATTGTTGTTGACAGACTCCGGTGCCAATAATCCCAAATCCATGGTATAAAAGGCTCGTGGACATGATGATATTCCTCCTTGCTTTGTTGGCATTGCAATGGATGATACCTGGTTGTCCACTTCCTTTAAACTCTCTCCAACACCTTTAGGTACGCAAATTCCGGATGAACCTTATTTGTTAACCGAATAAACATATGGTTAATTGCATGTTATCAAAATAAAAATGTATCAGTTTGTGACACGGTCAAAATTGAAACAACTCTTGAAGAATGTTTTGCCACCGGCTTTGGTTGGTTTGATGCGAAGGCAAAAACGCATTTGCTGGGTTGGGGATTATTGTTCATGGGAGGATGCCAAACGGGATTCCTCGGGGTATGATAGTCGGGATATTTTAGACAAAGTCAAAGATGCTCTGCTTAAGGTAAAAAACGGTGAAGCAGTCTATGAGCGTGATTCTGTTATTTTTGACGAAATACAGTACTCTTGGCCATTGCTGGCAGGTCTTATGTGGATCGCGGCCCAGTCCGGTGGAGAATTAAATATAATAGACTTTGGCGGTTCCCTTGGAAGCACATATTTTCAGAACAGAAAATTTTTGCGAGCTCTGCCAAAAGTTCAATGGAACATTGTGGAACAGAAACATTTTGTTGATGTTGGCAAAAAATACTTTGCAGACGATAAGCTTAAATTTTTTTACGATATTGAAAGCTGCATAAGGCAGTGTTCTCCCAATTCAATACTATTTTCTAGTGTTATTCAATACTTAGAGGATCCATATTCATTATTAGAAAAAGTTAAGGCTATGAATTTTGAGTTTATTCTATTCGATCGGACATCATTTGTGCTAGACGGAGGGGATAGATTAACAGTTCAAAAGGTGCCTTCAGAGATATATGCAGCTAGTTATCCATGCTGGTTCTTCGATAAGGAGAAATTTTATCGTTTTTTCAAGGATAAATATTCTGTAATTGCTACATTTGCTTCATTAGATAAAGCAAATATACCATCAACTTTCTGTGGGTGTGTTTTGAGAAAAAATAGATGCTGAAAAAATTAAAATATTTTGTACACAAAGAGCAGTTTTACCCTACCTGGGTAGGAATGTTTCTCAATCCATTTTATATCACAAGACGCGAGTTGTGCGAAGAAATCAGATCGCTTTCACACTTGGTCACAGGCAGGGTACTTGATATTGGTTGCGGACAAAAACCATATTCATGTCTCTTTAATTGCGATGAATATGTTGGTCTGGAAATAGATACTCCCAAAAATCGAAGGAACAAAAAAGCCGATTTGTTTTATGATGGGAGACATATTCCGGCTGCAAATTGCTCATTCGACTGGATTGTGACCAACGAAGTTTTTGAACATGTTTTTAACCCTGATGAATTTTTATCAGAGGCTTACAGGGTCTTAAAACCGGGGGCGGGTTGCTAATGACTGTTCCGTTCGTGTGGGATGAACATGAGCAGCCCTATGATTACGCGCGGTACTCATCTTTTGGCCTTAAATTTATTCTTGAAAAACACGGCTTCAGAGTTATTGAGCAAAGGAAAACAGCCAGCGACATCCGAGTCATTTTTCAGCTTATTAACGCGTATCTCTATAAGATATTATTGACAAAGAAACCATTAATTAATCGGTTATTCTGCTTTTTATTCATGTCTCCTTTCAATATCTTGGGCGAGTTTTTGCGGCACCTTTTTCCAGGAAACAATGATCTATATCTTGATAATATAGTTTTAGCGAGGAAGGAAATCATATGACTTCATTCAGAAATGCAAACGTGCTGATAACTGGCGGACTGGGGTTTATAGGGTCTAATCTGGCTAGACGCCTTGTTGATCTGGGCGCTTATATATTGTTAGTTGATAGTCTTATCCCTGAATACGGCGGTAATCTCTATAATATTAGTGGGATTGAAGATAAAGTGAAGGTTAATATCTCGGATATAAGAGATCTCCACAGCATGAGATATCTTGTTCAGGACAAGGATTTTATCTTTAATTTGGCGGGGCAGACGAGCCACATGGATTCAATGGCTGACCCTTTTACTGATATGGAGATTAACTGTCATGCTCAACTTTCGATATTGGAGGCATGCAGGCATTATAATCCTGGCATCAAGATCGTTTTTGCCAGTACACGCCAAATTTATGGGAAACCTGACTATCTTCCAGTTGATGAAAAGCACCCTCTCCGTCCCGTAGATGTCAACGGTATCAATAAGATGGCAGGAGAATGGTACCATATCCTTTATAATAACGTTTATGGTATCCGTTCTTGCGTACTCCGCCTGACGAATACTATTGGTCCGCGTATGAGGATAAAGGACGCGCGGCAGACCTTTGTAGGTATCTGGATTCGTATGCTTCTGGAGGGAAAGCCTTTTGAAGTGTGGGGTGGGGAACAAATTAGAGATTTTACCTATGTGGATGATTGTATAGATGCGATGCTGATGGCTGCTATCAGCGAGAATGCAAATGGAAAAGTATTTAATTTGGGAGGCGACTGCCAGATAAGTTTAAAAAATCTGGCAGAGATGCTTATTGATATTAATGGTGGAGGGAAATATATCATTAAGACATTCCCGACTGATAGGAGGAGAATTGACATTGGAGATTACTATTCTGATTATGCCCTAATTAGTGAGACATTGGGTTGGAAACCCAAGACCCCCTTAAAAGAGAGCCTCAGGAGAACTATCGAGTTTTATCGAAAAAACATGGAGTATTATATATGAATACACATGAGAGTGACTTTATTCCTCAGGCAAATCCCGGAGCAAGCTACCTGGCGCAAAAAGATGAAATTGATGCTGCAATCAAAAGGGTATTGGAAAGTGGCTGGTATATCCTTGGACGGGAAGTAAAGATTTTTGAGAATGAGTTTGCTTCGTATATTGGAGTAAATAATGCTATTGGTGTAGCAAGTGGAACTGATGCCCTGGAAATTGCTCTGCGAGCCTGTGATATTGGGCAAGGGGACCTTGTCTTTACTGTTTCCCATACAGCAGTAGCAACTGTTGCCGCCATCGAGCGATCAGGGGCAGTACCCGTGCTGGTTGACATTGATCCCATAACCTATACGATGGACCCAGATTGTCTTGAGAAGACAATTAAATATTATAAAAAGAATAACACCTCCTATTCTCCTAAAGCCATCATCCCTGTCCATTTATATGGATATCCAGCAGACATGCGAGCCATAATGGATATAGCAAAAAGGAATCAGCTTCTAGTCATTGAGGATTGTGCTCAGGCACATGGAGCCAAGTTAGATGGAGAAAATGTTGGTACTTTTGGTGACATGGGCATTTTCAGTTTTTATCCTACAAAAAATTTGGGGGCATTTGGAGATGGGGGAATAGTCGTTTGTAATGACCAGGGCTTGGCCAATAAGGTGCGGGCACT
Organism: Desulfobacteraceae bacterium; assembly: GCA_015486915.1. The sequence goes on along the minus strand of WFQS01000659.1, from coordinate 140 downwards.
GCGAGAATATGGATGGAAGGAACGGTATGTAAGTGCTTTTCCCGGAATAAATTCCCGCCTGGACGAATTGCAGGCAGCAATATTGAGAGCAAAGCTTAAAAAGCTTGATTCCGATAATGCCCGCCGCAGAGAGATTGCCA
>WFQS01000658.1 GCA_015486915.1 Desulfobacteraceae bacterium | reverse complement strand
GCCTCATTGATAAGAATGGAAACAGCCTCTCCAAGGTATTCCAAACCATTTGAATTTATTATTTCCAAAACTGTCATTATTGCGGTATTATCTCGTCGCTGGGTCATTCTTTCTCCTTTTTTTTGATTTTATTGTTTAAAAAAAGGAAGTATAAATTTTGACTCGGCATTTTTAACCCTTAATTTAGAAAAACTGAGTATTTACTGAAAATCGAATTTACAGAAAGTCTTTTACACTATTGAATTAAAAAAAGAATTTATGTTTGTCCTCCATCCGTTTTGGAAATTTGACCTGGTATTAAAAATTATTGAAAGATTGGATGTCGAAAAAGGCAATACTAAAATCATAAAAATTTAAGTGGAGTATAATGGGCATCTTTAATTTAAAATCACCTTTCAAACCCACCGGAGACCAGCCACAGGCCATTGAGTATCTGAGCCGGGGCGTTATTGACGGAATAAAGCATCAGGTGTTGCTCGGTGTTACAGGTTCGGGCAAAACATTCACCATGGCAAATATCATTGCAGCCACTGAAAAACCCACACTTGTAATTGCGCCGAACAAAACCCTTGCAGCCCAGCTTTACAATGAATTTAAGGGTATTTTTCCTGACAACAGCGCTGAATATTTTGTAAGTTATTATGATTATTATCAGCCGGAAGCGTATATTCCCACAAGTGACACATATATTCAGAAAGATTCATCCATCAACGAAATGATTGATAAAATGCGCCACTCTGCAACAAGGTCGGTCCTTGCGAGAAAAGATGTCATTGTGGTTGCAAGCGTTTCCTGTATTTACGGCCTTGGCGCTCCTGAAGATTATCTTGCCTTAAGAATACAATTAAAAGAGGATATGGAAAAAACAAGGGAGAAACTTTTATCCGAGCTTGTCAATATTCAATACACGAGAAACGATGTGGATTTCCATAGAGGAACTTTCAGGGTCAGGGGTGACAGGGTTGAAATTTTTCCGGCATATGAGGAGGAAAAAGCCCTGAGAGTAGATTTTTTCGGGGATGTTATTGAATCCATATGCGAAATTGATCCTTTAAAAGCCGATGTGATCAACCATCTTAAGGAAACCGCAGTGTATCCCGCTTCCCATTTTGTCACTCCTTCAAGGACCAGGAAAAGAGCTGTAAAGGCAATTATTGAAGAATTAAAACAAAGGCTTGAATATTTCAGGAAGGAAAACATGCTCCTTGAAGCCCAGCGCCTTGAGGAGAGAACCCAGTATGACCTTGAAATGATAAATGAAATGGGATACTGCAGCGGAATTGAAAATTATTCAAGGCATCTTACCGGAAGAAACAAGGGAGAACCGCCACCCACCCTGATCGATTATTTTCCCGATGATTTTCTTTTGTTCTTTGATGAAAGCCATATATCCGTTTCCCAGATAGGGGCAATGTACAAGGCAGACCGTTCAAGAAAGGAAACACTTGTAAGATACGGATTCCGACTTCCTTCAGCCTTAGATAACCGTCCCCTTAAATTTGATGAATTCAAAAAAAAAGTCAACCGGGTGATCTATGTATCGGCAACGCCTGCCGATTATGAGATTGAAATATCCCATGGCAGAGTTGCAGAACAGATTGTACGTCCCACAGGTCTTCTTGACCCTGTCATTGAGATCAGGGGGGCTGAAACCCAGGTGGATGATCTTTATGAAGAAATAATGAAAATCATAAAAGTAGATGAAAGGGTCCTTGTAACAACACTTACCAAAAGAATGTCCGAGGATCTCACCGATTATTTTGCAGATCTTGGAATAAGGGTTAAATATCTTCATTCGGATATCGGAACCGTTGAAAGGATCGATATCATCCAGGATCTGAGAAGGGGAAACTTTGACGTGCTGATCGGAATAAATCTTTTAAGGGAAGGCCTTGATATTCCAGAAGTATCACTTGTGGCAATCCTTGATGCCGATAAAGAGGGTTTTCTGCGCTCCTATCGTTCCCTTGTCCAGACCTTTGGAAGGGCTTCAAGAAATGCGGCCGGTAAGGTTATTCTATACGCTGACAGGGTCACGCGCTCCATGAAAAAGGCGATTGATGAAACAAAACGGCGCAGAATCATTCAGAAAGATTACAATAAAAAGCATAATATAACCCCTTCCACCATAAAAAAAGAGATCAAAATGTTTGATTATTCTCTGGAAAAAATTGTAATGGATGAGGGTATCGGTGTAAATGAAAAACTGTCAGACTTTGGGGACAATTCTGAAAACCTTGATGACATAATAGCAGGACTTAAAAAAGAGATGAAACAGGCTGCAGCAGTGATGAAATTTGAACTTGCAGCGGAATTAAGGGATAAGATAAAAGAGTTGTCTAAAATTAAAAATTTATAAGGGCCATGGAGCAAATCCGGTTTACCCGCTGCAATGCAGCAGGGCAATGCATACAAAAATACAGACATGACAGAAAAAAATCAAACTATAGATCCGGCACTTCTGGAAAAATACAATTCAGCCCCTTCTGATCCCGGCGTTTACCTGATGAAGAATAAAACCGGAAAAATTATTTACGTGGGCAAAGCGCTGAACCTTAAAAAAAGGCTTGCATCCTATTTTGCAGGAAAATCATCCCGCCATGACATGAAAACAGGTGTGCTGATAAAAAAAATCACAGATTTTGTAACAATTATCACTTCAACGGAACATGAAGCACTTATACTTGAATCCAATCTTATCAAAAAATACAAACCAAGATACAATATTATTTTAAAAGACGGTAAAAATTATCCATATCTTAGAATTGATATTACCGAGAAATACCCTGTACTTGAAATTGTAAGGAAAATCAAAAAAGATAATGCACTGTATTTCGGGCCATACTCTTCAGCCTATAGTGTAAGAAGCACATTAAGAAAGGTCAACAGAATTTTCAGGCTGCGCAAATGCAGAAAAAATCAATTTAACAACAGGTCAAGACCCTGCCTGAATTTCCAGATAAAGGCATGTCTCGGGCCATGCTGCAATGACGTTCCCGAAGAAGAATATAAAAAAATTGTAAAAGATGTTGTACTGTTCTTAAAAGGAAAAGCTCCGAAACTTGTAAAAAAACTCAAGCAGGAGATGCAGGACAGGGCTTTAAATGAAGAGTTTGAAGAAGCGGCAGGGATAAGGGACGCCATCTATGCAATTAACAAAACCCTTGAACAGCAGGTTGCAGTATCAACCGACATGCTGGACAGGGATGTTATTTCCTGTGAATGTTTAGAGAAAAAAGCGGTTGTTACAAT
>WFQS01000657.1 GCA_015486915.1 Desulfobacteraceae bacterium | reverse complement strand
TGGCAATCTCTCTGCGGCGGGCATTATCGGAATCAAGCTTTTTAAGCTTTGCTCTCAATATTGCTGCCTGCAATTCGTCCAGGCGGGAATTTATTCCGGGAAAAGCACTTACATACCGTTCCTTCCATCCATATTCTCGCAGTGCCCGCACTTTATCGGCCAAGCCCCGGTCATTACAAACAACTATTCCCCCATCGCCAAATGCGCCTAAATTTTTTGTAGGATAAAAACTGAAAATCCCCAAATGACCCCATGTACCAACGTTTTTCCCGTCTAACTTGGCTCCATGAGCCTGAGCACAATCTTCAATAACTAGAAGCTGATTCCTTTTTGCTATATCCATTATGGCTCGCATGTCTGCTGGATGTCCATATAAATGGACAGGGATGATGGCTTTAGGAGAATAGGAGGTGTTATTCTTTTTATAATATTTAATTGTCTTTTCAAGACAGTCTGGGTCCATCGTATAGGTTATGGGATCAATGTCAACCAGTACAGGAACCGCCCCTGATCGCTCGATGGCAGCAACAGTTGCTACTGCAGTATGAGAGACTGTAAAAACAAGATCCCCTGCCCCAATATCACAGGCCCTGAGTGCAATTTCCAGGGCATCAGTTCCACTTGCTACGCCAATGGCATTATTCACTCCAATATACGGAGCATACTCATTCTCAAAAATTTTTACTTCCCGTCCAAGGATATACCAGCCACTTTCCAATACCCTTTTGATTGCAGCATCAATTTCATCTTTTTGCGCCAGGTAGCTTGCTCCAGGATTTGCCTGAGGAATAAAGTCACTCTCATGTGTATTCATATATAATACTCCATGTTATTTCGATAAAACTCGATAGTTCTCCTGAGACCCTCTTTTAAGGGGGTCTTGGGTTTCCAGCCTAATGTCTCACTAATCAGGGCATAATCAGAATAGTAATCTCCAATGTCAATTTTCCTCCTATCAGTCGGGAATGTCTTAATGATATATTTCCCTCCATCATTAATATCAATAAGCATCTCTGCCATATTTTTTAAACTTATCTGGCAGTCGCCTCCCAAATTAAATACTTTTCCATTTGTATTCTCATTGATAGCAACCATCAGCATCGCATCTATACAATCATCCACATAGGTAAAATCTCTAATTTGTTCTCCACCCCACACTTCAAAAGGCTTCCCTTCCAGAAGCAGGCGAATCCAGATACCTACAAAGGTCTGCCGCGCGTCCTTTATCCTCATACGCGGACCAATAGTATTCGTCAGGCGAAGTACGCAAGAGCGGATACCATAAACGTTATTATAAAGAATATGGTACCATTCTCCTGCCATCTTATTGATACCGTTGACATCCACGGGACGGAGAGGGTGCTTTTCATCAACTGGAAGATAGTCAGGTTTTCCATAAATTTGGCGTGTACTGGCAAAAACGATCTTGATGCCAGGGTTATAATGCCTGCATGCCTCCAATATCGAAAGTTGAGCATGACAGTTAATCTCCATATCGGTAAAAGGGTCAGCCATTGAATCCATGTGGCTTGTCTGCCCTGCCAAATTAAAGAGAAAATCCTTGTCCTGAACAAGATATCTCATGCTGTGGGGATCTCTTACATCTGAGATATTAACCTTCACTTTATCTTTAATCCCACTAATATTATAAAGATTCCCGCCGTATTCAGGGATAAGACTATCAACTAAAGTCACTTGAGCACCCAAATCAACTAATCTGTGAGCCAGATTCGAGCCTATAAAACCTAAGCCACCTGTGATAAGAATGCTTTTATTACGGAATATATCCATTAGTTTATCCTTTTAGTGCAAAACCTACACTGTCCAAGTATAGATTTATATGTTGACTAAGATTTGGATAGAAAACGATCAATTTTTTCGCATTAGGGCTGCCTTTAATCGAAAATTACAGTATTCATACGTTTCTCAAACAGTAATTCCATTAATGTTCCAATGGCTTAAATCTCTACCAATATAAGCTTGCAGTTTCTCAATATCTTTATTATATATCTTATATAATCGATTGGCCAGTTCCATAGTTAGTTTTGGCTTGCTACTTACAAATATTTTGGACAAATATTTACTATCGACCTTTGTTATGACTCTAGCTACTATCCTACCTAATATATTTCCATCTCTTAGAAACAATCTTGTCCGATCAGAGTTGTATTTATAGAGAAACCTATTCCGTAAAGTCAAAAACCGAAGACGAGGAATACTGTATATAACGGCTTGTGGTTTTGAATTGATGGCTTTTGGTACATATGAAGATTCAACATTAAGAAATGAGTATACCTTTTGTATCGCGCTTAGTTTGTCAGCAATAATATCATCATAGAGCAAAACGAGGAAACTGTTATTATCAAAGAAATATTGGTATTCTTTCAAATGCTTATAGTAAAATCCAAAGTCTATAATTTCATAAGCACGTTTAAAGGTTTTCTCATAGGCCCCATCAAGCAACAAGTTCATTCCTTTTTCTATGTTTCTAGCAGGTATGAATCCATAATTAATGTTGTGATAGTATGCAGATACAGCCCTTTCTATCGGGTTTCGCAAAACAGCGATTAATTTTGCATGGGGGAGATGCCTTCTGATTCTTATAGGCACTTCAGGTTTTCCAATATAATTTGGTCTTTTAATCCCTAACATTTTTTCTGTTCGGCCAACAAAGAGTTGCTCCAAATTTTCTATGGACGTCTGTTCATAGTCAGGAGATTCGAAGAAAGGCACTTCTTCTGAAGGCATGAATATCTCTGGATGTTCCATAAGGCACTTATGAACAAATGTGGAAGCAGATTTTTCAGCTCCAACAACTATGAAGTTAGGTAACATTCTATCACTCCCAGACTAACATAGAATTTATCATTAAATTAAAGTCTAAAAACTTTACTATAAATCCTTTTTGCCACATAAAATGGTAATTTCCAACGATTCCTCTTAATTGATCTAATAGAATCATTTTCAAGCATTTCAAATACCTGATCTTCAAAAAGTGATTTACCAATCTGTGCCAACTCAAAAGCGAACCCATGTTGTTGATTTATTGTACAAAATATCCAACCCAATAATAAATCTCTTTTATTTAAAATTTCTTTCTGTTCAAATGTATTAATGTAAATCATTTCTCCCCAAAAAGCAGATTTTCTTAAAAGACATGAAAAAAGTCTTCGCTCTATTTTGTTAAAATTTTTCTTGAAAGTGTCAATCTTAATCCTTTGAGTTCCCTTAATATCTAGATCGCTCAGCCAAAAAGGATGATCTTCCATAAAAGACATGACAGAATGCATTTTATCTTCACCTAAATAAGCATCATTTATTCCAGGCTCAAATTCAGCCACAATTACATTTGAAATTATTTCAGGACCTAGGCTTCGGAAAAGGCGTAAATCTGTTCCTTGCGAATCTGTTTTGAACCAATCTACATAATTTATAGACAATTTCTTCAATACAGTTGGCAAACTTATTGTTTGGAGTTCAACTATCCTTTCTACCTGGAATAATTCACTGAAAGACCAGTCCTTAAGTCTTGCAGAATTTGGGGCAAGAGAGCTAGAACAATATGGGGATTTTGTTAAATAAAATTTATCCTTCCCGTTACTTTCAGTTACAATCTTATTAATAATATACATCTTTTTGAATTTAGATTTATCATTTTCAATATATTCGAAATCTCTGTTATCTGCATCAAAGGCAATACATACAGAATATTTTGCAATTTTTTCCCATTCAGGATGTAAATTACCAGAAGCTCCTATATCTAAAAGGACTGGTGGCTTCTTTCTAAATTCCTCAAAATTAAGGATTTCTTTAATAATATCCATTGTCTTTAATTTTTTCCCTTTGCTTGAATATGATCCCTTTATCAAAACCAGACTGACTATTATCTATTTTCATAATTCCAGCAAGAGCGTCGAAATCAACAATCAGCTCATATTTTTCTTCGAAAAAGGTATAAAATTTATTTCTATCGAAGAACCAGCATGGATAACTACCTGCATATATCTCTGAAGGCACCTTTTGAACTGTTAATCTATCCCTTCCGTCTAGCACAAATGATGTCCGATCAAATAGAATAAACTCAAAATTCATAGCCTTAACTTTTTCTAACAATGAATATGGGTCCTCTAAGTACTGAATAACACTCGAAAATAGTATTGTATTGGGAGAACACTGCCTTATGCAGCTTTCAATATCATAAAAAAATTTAAGCTTATCATCTGCAAAGTATTTTTTGCCGACATCAACAAAATGTTTCTGCTCCACAATGTTCCATTGAACTTTTGGCAGAACTTGCAGAAATTTTCTGTTCTGAAAATATGTGCTTCCAAGGGAACCGCCAAAGTCTATTATATTTAATTCTCCACCAGACTGGGCCGCGATCCACATAAGACCTGCCAGCAGTGGCCAAGAGTACTGGATTTTGTCAAAAATAACAGAATCACGTTCATAGACTGCTTCACCGTTTTTTACCTTAAGCAGAGCGTCTTTGACCTTCTCTAATATTGCCTGACTATCATACCCCGTAGACGCTTTTCGTGCTTTTGTCCATGAAGTGTATTTCCCTGACCACGTTACACCCTTTTTTAGGCTAATAAGACGAAGCAATCCTGGCGGAAGCCAATCTTTCATGAAATGTTTAATTTTTTGCTGAATATCGCTTGTCATATCTACTTATTGAGTATGTGGAACGAATACGACACACATTCATTCAGATTTATTTGAAGAGTTTTGTAACTCTGCAAACTAGCCTATATAATAAAAACTTCAACACAGCCGACAAGATATCTTTTCATCCTAAAAATCGATCTATCTTTAAATCCGAGATAACTCATAACGCAACACAAATTGTCAACACAACATTATTAATATGTACATTAAAACCGATCAGTAATTATACCGAAAAAAATCTTTTTTGAGCCGCTATCCTGAGATAGCTATATAAATTTCGTATACATGATTTATATATT
>WFQS01000656.1 GCA_015486915.1 Desulfobacteraceae bacterium | reverse complement strand
CATATTATGGATGGACAACTGATAGGGAATAAGGACCGTCTTTCCTGCAAAATCCTCAATCTTCTCAATATTTGCCCTTTTATTTTTAACAAGAATGCTCCCTGATTTATGGGCAAGAAGCAGAAGTTTCAGCCCCACACCTGATTTAAAAAGATCCATGGCAGTAGGTGCCAGTATCAGTGCCCCGTCAAGGGATTTAACAGCGAGGGCATCGGCCACCTCATTCCACCCGTTTTTAAGAACAGTCTGGAGTGAGCAATGTTCAAATTTTTCCATGCCTTTTTTCAGTTTAAGATCGGTAACACCAAGGATCAGATGATCTGTGATCTTAAGATGACCAATTTTTAAAACAGGTTTGTCTGCCATTTAATACCTCCGGATTATGATCTGCAAAATTTTGTATTATATCCAATGGATATCATTTTTTATTACTATAAAGTATCGGACTTTGAAATGTCAACAATATTGTCTGTATAACCGCATTGTAAATAATGCCTCTACAATAATTTGATTATGCACCTGATGTTTTCACAAAATTCCTATTCGATAGCCCTTGACTGCATCCAATAATGCGGGTACAATTTTAACATGAATAAAGGAAAACAGAACAGCCATATATCCAATCCCCATGATAAACTCTTTAGGGAAACATGGAGTGATCCGGAAAATACACGTAGTTTTTTACAGAATATTTTGCCGAGTGAAGTACTGCAGCTTATGGATCTTTCAAGCCTTGAAATCTGTAAAGACAGCTTTGTAGAAAAAGAATTGTCTGATTATTATTCCGATATGCTGTACAAGGTGAGACTTTCCGATAGGCCGGGATATGTATATGTGCTGTTTGAGCATAAGAGCTATTACGACAAATATGTCCATCTTCAATTGTTAGAATACATGATAAAAATCTGGCGCCTTTTTATTAAACAGCAAAAGCAACAGAATAAGAAAAATAAACAAAATAAACTGCAGGCGCTTCCCATTGTGATTCCCCTGTTGATCTGCCATGGAAAACGACCCTGGCCCAAAAATGCCGTCTGGTTTTCATCTATGCTTTCAGGCCCTGTGGAAAAACTTGCCATATACATACCGGATTTTAAATTTAATCTTTATGATCTGACTTGTTTTACTGATGAAGAGATTAAAGGAACTGTAATGTCCAGGGTTGTACTGTTGCTACTTAAGCATATATTTGATCCGAATTTATTGGACAAACTCCCTGATATTCTTATATTGATGAAGAACTTAATTGAAAAAGAGACCGGGTTGCAGTATTTTGAAACTGTGCTCAGATATCTGTTCAATACGATGGATAACGTATCTGCTGAAACGATCAAAATAATTGCTGATCAGGCAATTTCTCAAAAAGCGGGGGAATATATTATGACACTTGCGGAAAAACTTCATGAAGAAGGGAAACTTGAAGGAAAACTTGAAGGAAAACTTGAAGGAAAACTTGAAGGAAAACTTGAAGGAAAACTTGAAGGGTTGTCAGATGCAATCGAACTGGGTATGACTTTGAAATTTCCGGATAAAATTAATGAAGTCATGGATCAAATAAAAAAAATTAATGACGTTAATGTGTTGATAAGGATCAAAGAAGCCATTAAAACTGCCAAAGACTATTCAGAAATTTCAACTATTGTCGCATGCATAGAATAAGGATCATCCGGAAAGCAGAAGTTACAAGTCGCAGGATACTGTTTAATATGAAAGAACGTCTTTTGTACAGAGTAACTGATGCTCTTTCTATGTTCGTTGAGAGGCATAGTAACGCAGTTCAGATCTGCCTCATGGCAGTTTATAAGAAACTCTCGTTAAATTCCTTTTACGTTCAATTTATTGCAAAAATAGCAATTTAATGGGAAAAATAGTTTTGAATAAACACAACATACTGTCCATGGCCTATTCGAGTTGTCCCAATGATACATTTATATTTCATGCGCTTGCCCATAAACTCATCAATACCCGTGGCCTTGATTTCAATATCAGTCTTGCCGATGTTGAAACGCTTAACCAGAATGCAGAAAAAAGTATTTTTGACATTACAAAGCTTTCCTTTGCAGCCTTTGGAAATTTAAGAAAGAGATATGCACTGTTAAGAACAGGTGCAGCCCTTGGAAGGGGATGCGGTCCCCTTGTAATATCTCTTGGCCAAAAAAAACCTGATGACATGAAAAAGCCGAAAATAGCCGTACCTGGCCTTGGAACAACTGCATATCTTCTATTCAGGTTATTCCTTGATGATCTTTATCCGGGACTTAGCCCTGAAATAATCCCCATGGGCTTTGAAAAAATCATGCCGTCTGTAAAGGCGGGGAAAGCCGATTTCGGTGTGATTATTCATGAAGGAAGATTTGTTTATACTCAAATGGGACTTGAATGCCTTGCAGATCTTGGAAAATGGTGGGAAGAAAAAACTTTGCTTCCAATCCCGTTAGGGTGCATTGCCGTTAAACGTGACATGAAAATGCAGAAAGCTCGAAAAATACAAACCCTGATAAAAGAAAGCATAGATTATGCTTTCAATCACCCTTCTGCAGGAAAGCAATATATTAAAATGCATGCAAAAGAACTTGATGACAATGTGATTAATGAGCATATAAGGCTTTATGTCAATGATTTTTCAAGAGATATCGGAGAGCAGGGAGAAAAAGCAATCAAAATCTTTTTTGAAAAAGGGGAAAAAGCAGGCTTGATTGCTCCGGATATTAATCCTTTATTTGCATGTTAACGATAATTCTCTCTTTCTTGAATTAAAAATTCCATGCAATAATTTTTGTAAATATTTAACCTTTTCATGTAAATTCCGGGTGGTGCTTCATATTCGTCTATCTGGGACTGTGAAGCTATGAATGCTATTGTGAAGGCCAAAAAGAATGGGCTAAGATGTTGTGCTGTCCGAATATGTACTGATTTTTTCAAGCAGATCATCTTTATTAAGCGCATTTATGGGAAGATAGATAAAACCAGCTGTTTTGCCCTTTTCAAGGCTTCCTGCAATTTTCTCCATTCCAAGAGCATAAGCACCGTTGATGGTTGCCATTTCTATGATGTCACCCGGAGCAATATTTGGAAAATGTTCTGCCACAAATGCCATTTCATCAAATATACTCAGGGAATCACAGCTTGCAGGGCTGTCCGTTCCTAAGGCTGGTTTTAAACCCATTTCTAAAAATTTCGGTATATCGGGCAATTTTCCATGGAGATTCATATTGCTCCTTGGACATAAAACAGGCTTTGCTCCTGAATCTGAAATAATTTCAAAATCTTTTTCATTCATGTTTAAAAGATGGACAAGAATTGTCAAAGGGTCAAGCAGACCAAGTTTGAAAAGGTATTGAACCGGGCTTGCAGCAGGTATGGGCCATGAAGAAAAATCTATATTCCTCTCCTTTAAAAAATCGGCCCATGGCCCTTTTGCCTGTTTTAAAAATTCAGATTCATCATTGGATTCAGCACAATGTATTGAAAAAACAAGTTTTTTTAATGTAAGAATCTTTTTGATTTTTTTAAGGAGTAAAGGAGAAGATGTATGGGGGGCATGGCCTGCAATGGACAGATAAAAATCCTTTGATACATCCTCTGATACATCCTCTTGATTTGAAGCTGAAAGGATTTCCGAATCACCTGGATCATTGGAACTTAAAAAATTCTCAAGTAAAGAAAAATTAATTGAGTCCGCAGATCCAAGCAACTCCTTAAACCAGATTCCCTTTAAGAAAGAATTTTTAACAATATCTTCTGTTATACCAAGGGTGGATATTTCCGCTCCAAACAGGGTACCTGAATCCATCATCTTTTTTAAAGCTTCTTCAGCCTTTTCCCTTAATATTTTTTCTCCAGTATTTTCCCTTTGATTTAATAATTGTCTTACCCATGACCTAAATCCATCTTTAAATGGGATTTTTCCCTTTAAAGCACTCAATTCAAGATGAAGATGTGCATTAAAAAGCCCGGGCATGAGAACTCCGTCACCATGGTCAATAATACTTAATTTTGAATCATCGGGATAAGGAAAAGCTGACACTTCGGTAATTATTCCGTTTTCAATTTTTACATATCCGTTTTCAATGATATGATCAGGTCTTGACATCACCCAGCCTGCCCTGTGGATTTCATTTATTGCATCGGTTTTGCCAACGGGCTTCCGGGATTTAATTATAAGTTCCGCATCTTTTAATCTGTTATTCATATTACCCATCATTCATAAATTTAATATATTATAATTCGTAAATATTCGGCCAGCACTCCATCTCCGCCTATTTTGGCCTGCTCACATAGCATTAGTATGCTACGCAGTCCCAAATAGGCGAATATGAAGCACTGTCCAAAATTTACATGATAAAGTCGAATAT
>WFQS01000655.1 GCA_015486915.1 Desulfobacteraceae bacterium | reverse complement strand
TTCAGAAAATCCTTTAACATGATTCATGAAGGTAAGAGCAATCCTTATTCTCACGGGGTGCTTCAGAATTTCTGATAAAATATTAATCTTACCCCGCATTATCTGTGCCTGTTCCCTTAAAAAGTCAGGATCACCATGAACAAGATCATCACCTTTCAAGGTAACCACAGTAACTAAATCTTTTTTCCGTTTAAAAATTTTCCACAGATTTTTAAGAGCCTTGCGCGCATGGGATGATGTATCGTGAAGAAGAGATGAGGATATTTCCTGAACAATAATTCTTGTTCCGAGATATACCTGAAGCAGTTCATCCTGGGTATGGCTTGGATAAAACTGGTTAGCCTGATTCTGCCAGTCCGTATAATTATCAATAAGGCAGGTCTTCCCGGTTCCTGCCTCTCCCATGACAATATAAGGCTGGTACATGAGAATTGACCGCCTGAATCTATGTGGAATATTCTTTAAAAAAGTTTTCCATATCTTAAAAAGGCTTGCAGGAGGCAAAAAATCTTCTTCCTCTTTGATTATTTCCGGTTTTTTTGCCTTTTCCTGTCTTTTCCTTTTAACAACCAGAAAAACCAAAAGACAATAAAGGAGCACAGCAATTATCAGAAATATAAGTGTCCAGTTGTATGAGAACACAAATTTATGCAGATATGGGCTTGTAAATATTTTTTTTATAAGATTCATCCGGAATATAATCTCATTTTATACTTGTTATTATCGATCCCATGACCGTTTTTTATTAATTTTCTGACTTGGTTTGGAGTCATTATTCATCTGATTGGTTTCCGTCTGAAGCTTCTTTTGCATTCGGGATATCATTCTCATTTGTAATATTCCCTGTATCCGCAGTTTCTTCTCCTTCTTCATCCAATTTTTCCTCTGCAGCTCTTTTGTCATCTGCAGCATTTTTTTTGTCTGCAACTTCTTTTTTATCCGTACCTATAATGATCTCATCACCGGATACCATGACAAAAACTGTATCTTCCTCTTTAATTTCTTCCTGGATTATTTTTTCTGCAAGCAAATCCTGTAGCCTGGTCTGAATAACACGCTTTAAAGGACGGGCACCGTACAGCGGATTATACCCTTCACGGGCAAGGAGTTCTCTTGTCTCATCGTTGATAATAATCCCTATCTTTTTGCCGGCAAGAAGTTCTTTCAGTCTGCCAAGCTGTATGTCAACAATTGGTTTCATAACTTCCCGGGTTAATTGCTTAAATACGAGAATATCATCAAGCCTGTTTAAAAATTCAGGACGAAAATGAGAACGGACAGCATCCATTATGCCCTTATTCATCAATTGAGCTTCTTCCTCATTTTCAACGGGTTTTATATTTTCAGACCCAAGATTTGAAGTCATGAGTATGATGGTATTGGTGAAATTTACCACCTGTCCCTGACTGTCAGTAAGCCTGCCGTCATCAAAAAGCTGCAGGAAAAGATTAAAAACATCGGGGTGTCCCTTTTCCACTTCATCAAACAGGACAACGGAGTATGGTTTTCTTCTGACTTTATTGGTCAAAAGTCCGCCTTCATCATAGCCCACATATCCGGGAGGAGCACCTACAAGTCTTGCCACGGAATGCTTTTCCATAAATTCGCTCATATCAAAACGGATCAGTGCGTGCTCATCGTTGAACATGAATTCAGCAAGGGTTTTGGCAAGTTCCGTTTTGCCAACTCCAGTAGGCCCAAGCATCAGAAAAGAGGCCAATGGACGTTGAGCATCCTGTACTCCTGCTCTGGCCCTTCTTACGGCTTTTGCAATGACTTTTATTGCATCTTCCTGACCTTTTACCCTTTGCTGCAGATGATTTTCAAGGTTGATCAGACGGTCTTTTTCCTCACCAAGCATTTTGGCAACAGGTATGCCTGTAATATTTGATACTGTAATTGCAATATCCTGATCATTGATTGCCCTTTTCACAAATTTTGAATCGGAAACATCCACATCCGCATATTTTTCAAGGACTTTCTCACATTCGGGAATAACCTTATATTGAAGTTCCGCAACCCTTGAGAAGTCTTCTCCCTTTATTTTCTGCTCAAGCTCTTTTTTGGCATCGTCAAGTTCTTTCCGTGCGTCCTGAACTTCTGTTATTGCATTTTTTTCCTGTTCCCATTTTTCCGTAAGAGTTTTGCTTTCCTGTTCAAGTTTTTCAAGACTGGTTGTTGTCTGTTCAAACAGCTCCACCATTTTATCATCTGTTTCATTTTCCAGAGCCCGCATTTCAATTTTAAGCTTAACAATTTCCCTGTCAATTTTTTCTATTTCTTTTGGTTTTGATGCAAGTTCTATTCTCACGGTTGCAGCTGTTTGATCTATGAGATCTATGGCTTTATCGGGCAGAAAGCGATCCGTAATATAACGCTGGGATAATGATGCAGCAGATGATAAAGCTGCGTCCAGGATCTGGACACCATGGTGCATTTCATATTTTTCCTTTATCCCGCGCAGTATTGTAAGGGTTTCATCAATTGTAGGCTCTTCAATCATAACGGTCTGGAACCTGCGCATCAATGCTGTATCCTTTTCAATGTATTTTCTGTATTCTTCAAGGGTTGTTGATCCCATACAGCGGATTTCCCCCCTTGATAAAGCCGGTTTTAAAAGGTTTGCAGCATCCATGGCGCCTTCTGATCCTCCTCCTGCGCCAACTATCATGTGAAGTTCATCAATATACAGGATGATATCTCCTGCATCTGTAATTTCCTGAATTACCCGTTTGAACCGTTCCTCAAATTCACCTCTGAATTTTGCACCTGCAAGAAGCTGCCCCATATCAAGGGCAAGAATGGAAGTATTTTCAAGATCTTTTGGGACATCACCATTAGTAATTCTCTGGGCAAGACCTTCAACAATAGCTGTCTTGCCAACTCCTGGTTCACCGATTATAACAGGGTTGCTTTTGATCCTGCGGCTTAACACCTGTACTATAAGTTTAATATCATTGTTTCTTCCTATTATCGGGTCAAATTTGCCTTCTCTCGCATATGCTGTAAGGTCAGTTGTATAGGTATTAAGGTATTCAAAGTCACCTGAAAGATTTTTTCCGCTTTTAAATCCCTTTCCGCTTTCCTTTAAAAATTTAATAAATTCATCTTTATCTGTACCTGACTCACTGAAGACCTCGGCAATTGCCTGATTATCCAGCATGGCAAGCAGAATATGGGGGATACCTATATATTTATCGTCCATGGCATCCACGGCCTCTTCTGCTGCAATGAAAATTTTTTCAAGCTCCCTGTTAATCGGTGTTTCCTGGGCATTGGAAAGAGCTTTTGGAAGAGATAAAATATGACTGCTGATTTTAGTTTTCAGTTTTTCAATATCAACATTTGCCTTTTTGAACAATTTGGCAGATTGTTCCTGTTCAATTATACCGGATAACATATGCCATGGAGTTACATTCTGATGTTCTTTTTTCACGGCAAGACGACATGCATTCTCTATTGCTCCCTGGGCTACTATGGAAAAATTTTCAATAATCACAACAATCCTCCAGTTTAATTCGTTATTGTTGGTATATTCAATATATAAACATATTTAGGATCGAAAATTTTATAAGTTGAACGAGATTGCTTGTCTTCTTTTCCCATCTACTTCGTTGCATCAAAGGCCGAATACGTTGAGTATGCAACCTTTAATGCGCCTTG
>WFQS01000654.1 GCA_015486915.1 Desulfobacteraceae bacterium | reverse complement strand
TAAAAAAAATTATCAAAGACGAGGTTAATGCAATTAAAAAAATTTATTGAAAGTAATAAGGAATGGGTAAATTAAAATATGGCTGAGTTTGGGAAAAGTGCTGCCACTCGGGTTCTACGTTTGATTTCTTTATTCAGTCGTTCAACCATATTAACTGATGCTGCCTTCTAAACGTTTGGAGGAATAATGCGCAGGGAAAATACCATTTCCGTCTGTAAGAATGAATTCAGAGACTATTAGACATGCCATTTCACAGGTGTAACGCCTTGCGGGTAATGCGTGCTCCGGATATCGTCATGCAGCGCTTTTCGAGTCCTCGATATATTGATTAACATAGATTGGTTTTCCACCTTCCATCTATGAAAACCCAACTGTAATCGGAACAACGGTAATTTGAGTCTGTTGAGTTCTACACTATATCGTAGATAGGCATTTTGTATCTGTTTAAGTAATGCGGCAACCTTATCCCTATAATGATAACTTACCAGAATTTCATCGACATCACCCGTAACCCCAAAGACAGAAACTCCAGCACCAAAAATCCCCCCACGCAAAAATTTAGCTGTAGGCATACGATCTAATGTTTCCATTTTTTTGGTCGCATCGGAAAAAGTTGAGACACCGCCCGCCAATGTTCCCATACCTGCGTGCTGTACTGCTGTCTCAGGTCCCAGCAATTGATCACTAACCATCTGGCCAAGAAAAATACCGCCCTTTGCCAGCAAGGAAATCTCAGGCAACGCAAGGTCAATTACTGTGAGAGTTGTATTGATTGCCATTTGAGCCTCTGCTTCTCGTACTACCTTTCGGGCATTATCCAGTTCTTTTTTTAGTAGAATCATATTTCTCTGCAAAATCTTGGCATGCTGAAAAATCATGTTAAATGCGAATAAGATAACCGAAACACCCATAAAACTACTCCACATAGATTCAAATAAATCCACATCCTGCTCTACCACTCCAAGCGCAAGCGTATATAAATCAAAGACATCATCTGCCTGATTGCGATCGATATGTCGTCCTTGGCTTATCAATTCCATACCCTTATGTAAATCAAGATTGATTTTAGATAACAACATGGAATCTTCCAGAAATCGTGAACTAACATCATTTGCGTGCAAATAAGCAAGTTTATTTTGGCACGCCTCCATTTTCTGGTTGGCCGTCATCCGGCGTTTTTCTAACTCCTGCCATTGTTTATAACTGCCGTTCCCCAGCCAGTTATCAATTCTGTTTGTCACTGCCACCATAAAATTCACCCTTAAACCATGGACATTTTGTAAAAAAAATCCTAAAATCAATTGTCAACTCTTATAATGACGTCAGCCACGTGATGCCAATAGTGTTCAACATCGATGCCCATAGTGTTCAACATCAAGGATAGATAAAAAAACTGCTCAAGAACATCAGGTTACTATTTTTAATAGCGCACATGCATACATGAGCTAAGGGCAATGCCTTACGTCTAATTCACCGGATCAAAACAAATTGCTTATAACTACCATGAGGCGGATCTGAACTACGCCACAGCACCTCAAAAAATCAGAGATTTTGACGAACATAAAAAGGGCCTCAGTTACTCTGTGAAAAAATGAGCTCTTTCTTATAAAAACCACCATGAGACCAATCCAGATCGGCCTCATGGAGGTTATAAAAAAAATATACTTGATAAAACTAATATGCAACTTATCTAGTTAATAATAAGAAAATATTTTTTGTCAAGAAAAATTTAAAAAACTATTTAAGTGTTAAGATGTGCGTTCAACGTACGGTCATAATTTTTTTAAAAGATCCGGAAAATGAAACGTTCTACTTCCAAAGACCCTGTCAAAAACAAACTTTTTGAAAAAAAGCCATCGAATATTCTGAAAAAATTTTAGAGGCAAGAAAACAACATTCGGCAATAGAATCATCAATAGGAATTTTGCACAACCTTGAAAAATGCCCTGATCATGGAACATATGGTTTGAAAAGATATGTCAGTATGGGTATGCTGGCAGGAAACCTACAGATTAATGGACATATAATTCAACAAAAAGAATTAAAACTCCAAAAAAAACAAGTGTGAGTGTAATGTTACAGAAATCAGCAATACAAAAAAAATCAAGCCCCAACGGTTTTAAATTTCTCTTCCGGTGCACCGCAGACCGGGCATTTCCTGGGCTTTTTCTTATCTGTCACATATCCGCATACCTGACATACTTGATAGGCTTTCACATCTTTTTTCATGGACTGGAAGATGGCCCGCTCATATAATTTTGCATGAAAGGTCTCGGCATCACGGGCCTGTGAGAAGAAAACCGCCGCTTCTTTTTCACCTTCCTCTTCAGCATCCTTGAGAAAATCAGGGTATTCATTCTCACTGACGGATTTCTCCTGTTCAAATGAACTTTCC
>WFQS01000653.1 GCA_015486915.1 Desulfobacteraceae bacterium | reverse complement strand
ATCCAATATATTGTAAACAAGTAAATATTCCATATAAATTAAATGGTTATAGCCGTGAAGCAGAAAAAAATAAATTAAATTAAAAATCTGAATATAAACAGGCATACAGCTTGCTTTGTATTTGATAGCCATGGAAGAAATATGCCTGCATCAATACATAAGAGGCAACCAGTACCCCAGAATGTACGGGTCCGTGGTGCCGTAATAATAATTTATTTATCGGCCGTTACCATAAGTCAAAATATGGCTTCCGGCTATTTTAATTTTAAATTTTTAGTTTAAGGAGAAAGAAAAGAATGAAGAAAATTATCTGTTTTTTATCTGCTCTGTCAGTGATTCTGCTGTTTTCCGCAGTACCTCTTATGGCAGGGCCTGAAGCTTCAGTGTCTTCCACAACTTATAAAGCTGGGGATGTCGTAAAGATTTCAGGAACAATTGCGCCGGGATCAGATCTGTACATCGCAGTTGCCGAACATAAGATGTTTGCTCCGGAAGATACCAAAGGTGCATATGAAACCGTAAAATTCAAAAAAATGGAAAAGATAAAAGGATTTTCTGCAGACACGAAAATCCCGCCCCTTTACTATTTAATCACAAACACCCCTGAAAAATTCGGTAAGGCTGACAAGAAAAAATATGGCGGACCTTCTGTTCTGTTAGGTAAAGGCAACGGAATTTATTCAACAACAATGTTTTATCTTAAAAAACACTTAAAGGATATTGACCCTGCAGTAAGAACAATGCTTGGCCCCATTAAATCCGATAAACAGTGGAATTTTTTAAGATACGCCAATGAGACTAAATATGGAATCAACACCATTGTCAAAGAAGGAACCTTAAGGGGTAAAATAGTTATTTTCTCCCGTACTGTAATCAGCGACCAGAAAAGCGGCAATTACTGGGACAATGGAACTTCCATCAATCTTGACAAATCAACGGGAAAATTTACGGCCTCCTTTAAAACTTACCGCCACACTCCACCTGACACAGCATTTGACGTTTATGTCAACGGTGCTAAAATTTCAGGCTTTACACTTGAAAAAAATGGCTTCTGGCTCACAAAAGGTTTCCGTTACATGAACCCTCTCTGGATCATCATCGGAGCCATTCTTGTTGGTGCATATTTTTCCATGATCGGTGCTGCAGGCGGAATGCTCATGGCAGCCTTCCAGGCTCTTGTTGTTCACACAATGGGTCCTGTGGGTATCAATGCTGCAAATGTTTTAAAACCATCAAATATTGCCTTGACACTGTTCTCGCCCTTGGGATCATTTTACCGCTATGCAAAGGTGGAAAAAAGGGTGGCGTGGCCCGTTGGACTTTCCTTTGGAGTCGGTATTTTCATAGGTTCAATCTGGCTTGGTAAATATGTGTCTGCTGTTCTTCCAATGAAGGCCTATAAAGAATGGCTTGCCGTACTCGTTGTGATCATGGGAGTTAAAACTCTGATGGAAATGAGACCAAAATCCATGGAGAAGAGAAAAAACATTAAAGCCATGACCAAAAAGTTCAACGAGGAAGTTGCAAGAGCAAAGGCCGAGGGACGTTCTGCAGAAATGGGCAGCATAGAACCTGTTAAAACAGGACTCACAGATTATCGTTTTAAATTCTGGGGTGAAGAATTCACCATCAACCCGCTGCTTTTTGCCATCCTTGGACTTGGAATCGGTGTTGTATCAAGATCATTTGGTATCGGCGGCGGATTCCTGCTTGTTCCTGCAATGACGACTCTTGGAGCACTTCCCATGTATGTTGCCGTGCCAATTTCCCTTATCGGTACCTGCTTTTCCAGTATAGGTTCCTTTATCGGATATCTCATTGCCGGATACCTGCCCGACCTCTGGCTTGCAATTGCAATTATCATCGGTGGTTTTGCAGGCGGTATGATCGGCAGCAGAATCCAGAAATTTTTCAGTGAAAAAGCCCTTAAAATTATTCTTGCTTTTACACTTTTCTTCCTGTTCTTCAGATTTTTCAAAATCGAAATCTGGATTTAATATACAGGCTGGCATCCGTACTGAAACCTGATTTTTTCCCCAGTGTTCAGGGCGGACAGGAGATTTAAACTTGAAACCCGCGATCTGATTGATTATAATTATTGATCAGTACGCGGGTTTTATTTTTAGCCGGAACTATGAAATTAAAATTTTAAATTAGTGGACATTAATCCATGGCCGTTATAAAAGATACTCCTGTTGGTGCATTGCCTGGCATCGTCCTCTTTGGAATTAGATAGCAGATACCAATTTTACTCTTTGTTGTGAAACATTAAAACATATATAAAAAAATTATGGATAAAATCAATTATTTCGTTAACAGACTCTGGGACTTTATAGAGATTTATCTCACAAAAATCACTCTTTTCATGGATAAAATAGTCTCTCCTCTTGATGTTTTAGGTCCTGGAGCTGTTATTTTCCTTCTTGCTTTGATCACCGTACTTTTTACAAGATTCATGTCCAAAGTGTATACAACTAAAAGGTACAGGGAACTGGAAAAAGACTATGAGCACTGGCAGGCACTGCGCATTGAAGCGATGAAACACGAAGACAGGGAAAAGGGTAAACGGCTTGCCAGAAATATTGATTCTGCAAAACTCAACCAGGCGTTTTACGACTATTTCATTGAAGGTTTTTTGAAAAATCTCTTAACAAATGTTCTGCCGATTCTTCTCATGCTTGCCTATGTCACGAGTGCATACAGTCCGGCAGAGCTTGTCGACCGTTTCAACAGGCAGTATGTATTTTTTATTGAAACGGGAGGAGCAACCCCCTGGCCCGTTGGCACCATGTTCTGGTATGTTATTTCAGTATTGCTCTCTTTCCTGATTTTCGCGGGATTGAAATATGTATACAACAAAGCATCCAATAAAAAAAAGGGGGAAAAAAATGCCGGATAATATTTTTACAAAAGAGTTCTGGATCAATGAATGGGAAAAAATCAAACGGAACGACACCTTTAATGTACACAAGGGCTTTTCCGGCCCTGAATTCTGGGACAGGGCTTCTTTATCCTATAATACTGATAACGAAGAGATTTCATCCCGGAGGATGCAGAGGTCAATTGATATTTTTAAAGAAAATAATTGTTTTTTCCCGGGGATAAAAATTTTGGAAATCGGATGTGGCACAGGCCTTTTTGCAAGAGAGCTTGCAAATCAAGGTGCAATTGTTACTGCAATAGATTTTTCCTCGGGAATGCTTAAAAGATTTAAGGAAGATACAAATTCAAGCCAAAAAAAGAATATAACTATCATGCAGATGGACTGGGAAAAAGCAGATGTTGAAAAAATGGGCTGGAAAAACGGATTTGACCTTGTAATTGCCTTTATGTCTCCTGCTGTTTCCAAACCTGAAACCTTGTTTAAAATGATGGAGGCATCTAAAAATGCGTGTGCTGTAAAAGGATGGGCAGCAAAGAGAAGTCACCCCCTGCTTGATGATCTGTGGAAAAAAATAATGGGAAACAGGCTTGATGACACACCCCAGAGCCTAATCATAAAATTCAACCTTTTATTTTCCATGGGATTCTTTCCCGAATTGTACTGTGATACCCTGGCCTGGGAGCAGAGAATCAGTGTTAAAGAGGAAATCGATAAAAAGCTTGCCTTCTTTAAAAGGACATCGGACAGGCCTGAGCATGAATTAAAAGAAATTATCAAAAATCATCTTTACTCAATCGCTGATGATTCTCAAATAATTACAAAAAAACACCGTGGAATAACGGCAACTGTTTTCTGGAAGATTAAGCCGCTTCCACAGTGACCTCATGGCAGTTATAGGAAAAGTTTCTTAATCCTGTTCCAGCCGTCAGATGGAATCTGGGCTCCCATTACCCTGCAAACTTCATATCCGCATGCCGATGCAATTTCTCCGCTTTTCTCCATTGAAAAACCATTTGCAAGGCCAAAGAGAAAGCCTGCTGCCCAGAGATCTCCGGCGCCGGTTGTATCGACAATATCCCGACCGGTCTCAGGCTTTACCATTATAATTCTGCCCTCTGCTGAAATACAGCTTCCCCTTTCCCCAAGTTTTAAAACTCCGATTGATACATCTTTAGATAAAACTTTAATTGCTTCTGCTTCATCTGCCAAGCCTGTGTAAGCCTTTGCTTCATCTTCATTTGCGATCAATATATCAACGTAATCTTTTACAATATCCTTTAAAATTTCCATTGAATTTTCAACAACTTCAAAGCTTGCAAGATCAAGGGCT
>WFQS01000652.1 GCA_015486915.1 Desulfobacteraceae bacterium | reverse complement strand
ATTATATTTATTGTATTCTGTTAAACAAAATAGTCCTGAGACATATGCCTCCTGACCTCTGCGCTAAATAAACTTACATGCAGCTTCTGCCGCAATTCTTTTTTTGGAATTTACTTGAGCAATTGTTAATTGTCAACAGTTTTTCAATTTTTCTTTACATTATATTTTGCCTGATGATTGGTTGACTTTAAAGAATAATATCGCAGGCATCTTTGATGTGATAGCAGAAAATTTCCTGAATTCCCGGCATTATGCCATTATCATTTTCATAATTTGTTGAGAGGCGCCTCGACCATTCCAGCTCCGCCTCATTGCGGTTACACTCTTTTTTTCCACCAGCCAATGAGCAGAAGTGCAAGAAACCCCGCTGCAATCACCATGACCATCCATTCTGAACCAGATGAGGTCATTTTTGTATCTTCCGGTTTTTCTTCTGCCATTTCAAAACCCTCTATTTTTTTCTTTCCTGTTTCAGCACTTACACTTTCTTCCTTTTGAATATTTTTAATAACCTTTGTCAGGTTATTGCGTCGCTTTTTATATTTTGCCTCATTTTCTTTTTGGGTTGCCCCGGTTGCCTTTGCGATCACCATTTTGAATTGTTCCAATTGCTTTGGAGTCAGCAGCCCGTACAGGGAAATAATATTGGTTACAAACTGCTGTAGCATGGGGTTGTTGCAGGTATGTTCGCAGCAGGCAACGCCCTTTTCAATCACATTCAAAGCATAGGTGCGGGTAAGTTCCTTTTTCATGTCTTCAGGTGCCTTCCAGTAATTTTTACGGTCAGCTTCCAGCATACGTGCCGCGATGGACTGTAATGCCCAGGGGTTGTTTTTATCAAAAAACTTTTTCAGCTCCATGCCGTATTTGTCTTTTATATAAACATCATAGATCTGTTCCCAGTCACTCTTGTCCACGGCAAAAGGAGTTGTCACCTGAAAACCCCAAAGATACTCCACAAATTTATCCATATCCCTTGCTCCGGCGTAGCCCTCTTTTCTCATCCCTTTAATCCATTCCGGATTAAGATAGCGCGTTCGCAATGCCTTGCCGATTGATTTAGCCAGATTGTCAAGTTTTACATTTTTCCCGTCCTGGAGATTTGCCACCAGCACATCCGGAGATTTACCTTTAATGCTTTTTACTGCAAGTGATAATCCCACTAAAAAAGCGAACATGTCATCATTGTCCAGCATATAATAAAGATTGGATGAACGTGTGTGCATGGTAAGCTTTACATCTTCAAGGTTTTTTTTGTAAGCGCTTTTCATTGGCCTGCCCCATAATTTTTCACCATATGCAAAGGAATAATGATGAATAAAAACATCGGCTATCTCGTTTTCGTCTTCCCACATACCGCTGTTGGGTATAAGCGCCTGCAGTGCATGTGAATACGCGCCCGGCATGGGGCCGAACACTCTTGCCTGGCTAAGATTCTGTGCATCTTTTTCACTGTACCCTTTTTTAATAAGAGCCTGTTTGATTTTTTTGTTATTGACAGCCACAAAATTTTCCACATCCCTTAAAGCGCCAGCCATCCTCACTGCACGGTCGAGAAGCCGGACAACGCTTGCATAACTGTCCCGGAAAAGGCCTGACATCTGGGCAATGACATCTATCCTCGGACGATTAAGAACCCTGCCCGGAACAGGTGCCAAATCTATGACCTTATCTTTTTTATCCCATACAGGAGTGATACCGAGAAGGTTTAATATGGCTCCAACGCTTGCTCCTTCATTTCTCTGCAGTTCAGTACTCCAGAGTATAATGCCTATTTTGTCGGGATACGCTCCATGTTTTTTCATATAATTCTTTATCATTCCATCTGCCATTTTTTTTCCAAGGTCAAAGGCAGCCTTTGAAGGAACTTTGTCTATATTAAAGCCATAAAAATTTCTTCCGGTAGGTACGGCAGCCGGATTACGGACTGGGTCATTGCCTTCTCCTGCGGGGATATAGCCACCGTCAAGTGCATCTAAAAGGGATGCAATCTCATCTTTACCGCATTTTTCAATGGCTGTTTTCATCTGATTTACTTTTATTTCAGGGCTCATGGAACAGATCGCTTCCACAAGATCATCAAGTGGTTTTCCCTCAGGCGACCTGCCAAAGGTGTGCAGGCCGTAAGGTATTAATTTTTCCTGGAGTTCAAGGATATAATGCTCAATTTGTTCAACTGAGGCATAATCAATTTTTTTGATTTTAAGGTCATGGTCAAGCCCTAATTTCAGTACAAGTTTTTTAACCGATGCAAGCTTTTCTTCTGCAAGAAAGGCATCTTTTTGCAGGGCGGTATGATACTCGTCGATCAGGCCGGTCAGTTTTCTGTATTCCATATAGGACCCGCCTTTTTTAAGGGGAGGAATCAAATGGTCAATGATAACGCCTCTGCCCCTTCGCTTTGCCTGTATTCCTTCGCCTATATTGTCCACAATGTACGGATAAATATTTGGTATATCCTGAATCAGAATATCAGGCGGGCATGAAAGGGAAAGGCCGATCTGTTTTCCGGGCAGCCATTCATGGGTGCCGTGCTTTCCAAGGCTGATTATGGCATCTGCTTTGAATTCTTTTTTCAGCCACAGATAAAATGCAATATACTGATGGTGCGGATATATCTTGGGATCATGATACAACTTAACGGCATCTGCCCCGAACGCCCTGTTCGGCTGCGGGAGAAGAATAATATTTCCAAGATGAATAACCGGAATAATTATTTCCCTGTTTTTTGTCATTATATTAAAATCATCGGGTTTTCCCCATTGACGTACGACATTTTTTTTGAATTCGGGATCTAAGGCTGCAAACCAGGTTTTATATTTTGCAAAAGGAATCCTTACCACATCGCCTTTTGAAATCAATCTATTTAGTTGAGTGTTTATCTCTTTAAAAAGGTCAGGGTATTTTCGTTTCACATTAACAAGGAATTTGTGTATGCCTGAAGAAAAAATGCTGATTCGACCCAAACGCCGCATATTGGATTTAATATGTACAGAATCAATGCGTTGTTTGTCAGTGTTGACATTGAAGCACTCTGCGAGTTTTGCAGCAATTTTATCAAAAATGATGGTATCCAACTGCTTTTCGATTACGAGCTTGCGAAAATTCCACAGGGTCTTTAAACTCATATATTTTGCATCATCGGATTCGTCTATGATATTGAGTGCATAGTGCCACTGGATGTTAAATGCCAACTGAGCAACCGTTCCTTCATCTGTCAAATCATGGGCTTGCTGAAGCACAAGTACACCCAACATGGTGTAAAGTTCTTTAGTGGGGCGGCCATAGTTTTTGAAAAGCTGGCTTTAAGCTCTTTGACCGGAAGTTGACGGAGAATTTCATTCCTGAAAAGTCCTGACCATGACTGATCAAGAATAGCTCTTCGTCTATGACTTAAATAGTCCCAGGGATCAAAAAGTAGGAGTTGGCTATGGTCATTTGTTCGAATCTTTTTTTCACCTTTAAAGCATTGATAATATTAATTATTTATATCAAACAATGCTTTAAAAAGCAAATGAAAGTTTTAAAAATTTTATATTATTACAAGTGGTTACAAAAAAGGACTTTTTACGGGTTCATCATTCATGATAAATAATTGCTCCTGCAGTACCTTTCTAAAGTACAAAAAGCCATTAATCCTCCATTGTGGAATGTTTCTGATATCTTGCTTTTTTGTATTCTCAATGTTCAGGTATCGGGTATTAATCTGCCATTATGGGATGTTCCTGAAATTTTGCCCATTTTGCCTTTTGGTCCAGTCTCGGAACCCACATGGGTTCACAATGCGGATACTGCCATTTAAAATTCTCAACCTTTTTAATCTGAAAACTCTCTTGAAGTGGATGTGAAAACACTTCACGCAGGTGCTGATACTGAAGCCAATTAAATTCTTCCCTTATTTTATTGGGGTCGACATTTGGAGCTGTTCCCTTTGGCAGATATTTCAGATTATCCTTTAAATCCCTTAAACGTTGCAAAAGTTCAGGATGTTTGTGCTTCCATTTTATTTTGCAATCGCCAAGCTGGTTTGCCGGGGTATCAGGTTCATGTTTCCATGCTGACCATTTTTTATATGGCAAGGGGTTGGCTTTATTTTTTGAGCCGAATATTTTCACAGCATTCCAGGATTGAATACCATCTTTCCATACCCCCATCCATGTTTCCCCGGTATCTATCCTCTGAAGAACAACGCAATGTCCAAGACTCGGTTCAAGTCTCAGTGTTCCGAACTGAAGTCTTCCACCGGTAATATATATCAATGAATCGGCAATGCAGGGAGATTTCCCGCCCATACCCCGTAAAATCGTACGGTCAACAACTTGATCGGGAAACATTTTATCACAAATCAATCTGCATATGGCAGTGGTATAATACAATGCCTCGCATGAATGACCGTGAAATTTTACAATATCTTTCATACCAAACTTTAATGTATATTTAAAATACTGACCTGCTGTGCCTTCCGTAAAAATAGATTGAAATTCCGGCAGATATTTGCACTCCTCCATTAAAGGAGCATAAAAGGTGGGCTTTGCATCCGTATAATCCGTTCCTCTGTAAATATATTTAGGCGGAGAGGAAAATGCTTTAAATTTTTTTCTGTTGGCATTTTCCATGGCTTCATATTTTTTCTGCTTCTTTTCCCAATATTTTTTAACTGCATTTCCTTCATCTGCATTAGCAGGATTTGAAAGCAGACCATTCACAGAAACTAAACCAGCAGTAAGTGTTGTGAGTCCTATTTTTTTTAAAAATTTTCTTCTGTTCTCTTTATCCTGTTTTCTATCCATTAAATTTTTCCTCCAATGTTACAATTTTTATGTTTTTTTATATAACCGCCATGAGGCGGAGCTATTTTTGCCCAGACCCGTCTCACAACAAAATATTAAATAGATGTAAAAATTTGCGTTTATTTCATATAACTGCCATGAGGCAAATCTGAACTGCGTTACTATGCCTCATAACGAACATAAAAAGAGCATCTGTTACTCTATCAAAAATGAGCTCTTTTTTATAAAACGGCCATGGGGCAGATCTTGATTGACCCAGATTGCATATCAACAAATTGAGAAATAGAATGCCGTTAATCTGCATTTTATTTCATATCTTGTGTTGCACAAGACAGGTCTCAAAGAATCAAAACTTCTGACAAGAAATGGGTCAAGGACATAAAGCCAATAAATGTAATAATTTATGTTCTGCTGCTAAATTTAAAAAATATCTTTTGAAAATTTATACTGCCATTGCAGAAAAACCCAGTTTGATGCCTTATGTGATGCTTTTTTTCTGGCAAATTCACCCGGCCAGAAATGACCAAATCCAAGCTGTATCTGATTGCCCTTTGGAAGGTTGATTCTGCCGACAATATCGAACTCTTTGCCCAATTCATCGCTTGAGCTTCCTGTTTTGTCGCAATATGCTTTGGGATTTAGATACCAGGCATCTTTTTTCTCGGCAAGCCGGAACTTATGGAACTCAGTTTTAATATAAAGCCATTTTTTCGGTTTTATTTCGAGATTCAACTGGGCATCTCTTAAATTTTTCCAGTGCATTAAATTCATCCTGCCGTACATTTTATCCCTTGCCCCGAATGCTCCGTCAAAAGTTTCATGATCGTTGTCATTTGGATTGGAGTCACCGGAACCATAGCTGTATTCCACGCTTATTCTTGGTTTTGCCATAACCTGCTTAAAATTATAGGCAAAAAGAATATGATAGCCATATGCATTAATATCATCATCTGCATAATCCCCGCGCTGTGCTATATAGGTTAAATCATAGTCAAATCCATTTATATCCTTTCCATAGGTTCTAAAACCCATATAGTATGCCTTAACATCTCCCATACTTCCGTTTTCGCCCTTATAAAGATTGTGACCATCGCTTTTTGTCATAAAAAACGGCTCTACTGCCATTTTAAAAGAGAATAATGGAATTCCAAAATGACTGTAAAAACCTGCACTTTCAAACCCGTGGCGATGATTAAGGCTGAATTCATCGGGATCATGGAGCATGGTTCGACCATAATAGGTGTCAATAAAACCCAATTTGAATTTATAGGACAATTTTGCTGCATCCCATATCCACCTTCCGGTATTGCCCCATTCTCCGGGCCCGAACACCCTGTTGTTTCCGTAAAATATTTTCTGCCTTCCAAGTTTTATACAAAGGGGAATATCAAAAATTTTTTCAACTTCAACATAGCTCTTCCACAATTCCCATCTGTCTTTATCGGGATTATGCTCCATACCGAATTTTTTATTGTAAAAAGCATTATTGGAAAGTGCCAGCCCCCAGGCTTCGGAATCCTGCATCCACATTGAAAAATGAATTTTTTTCAAAGGTCTGTAATCAAAACCTGCCCTGAATCTGCCTAACAAAAAACCATCATCTGAGGTTCCTTTTGCAGGGTAAGTACCATAACTGTCTCTTATACACATCT
>WFQS01000651.1 GCA_015486915.1 Desulfobacteraceae bacterium | reverse complement strand
GTATTCTTTATTTCATTCCTGTAAATTTCACTGAGCCCGTAAACCGATTTTTTAAGAAGTTTTTCTGCTGAGTGTCTCTGATATGCAGCTTCATATGCAGAAGCATTCTTAAACCTGAAATCAGCTGAAAGATCAATTACCTTAACGTTGTTTTCAAGGAATAAAGGGGCATATCTCATGGAAATTTTATGGGGCAGGGCAAGAAATATGCAGTCAATTCTCCTGCACAGATTTTCAATGTCCATATCCTCGCACTCTATTTCAACAATGTTTTTCATTGCAGGAAAAATCTCACCCATTGTCCGGCCTTTATACGATCTTGATGTTACAGCTGTAAGCTCTGCAACCGGGTGACCTGCAATGAGTTTTACAATTTCAGCTCCAGCATATCCCGTTGCCCCTGCAATTCCGACTTTAATCATTTTTTATTTCTCCTGTCATCTGTTTTCTTTTTTTTTGAAGCAGAAGAAGCTGTCCTGGAATCAGCTGCTGTTAATGCTTTGGATGGAGGTGCTCCGGTTTTTTCAGATTTTGTTTTTTGGGGACCTGTCTGTGGCTTTTTTGCCTTTGGTTTTATTCCCCTTAAAATGGAAATTATTTTGTCCCTGTTTTCGGAAAACACAAGTGAAATATTTTCCATTTGTTTTTCATCTAAGCCAACATTTTCCATTTCCAGAAATTCGAATAAATTGTCAGCAATGTCAAGCATTTTATCATGGGCGTCAGCTTCTTTTTTTGTCGCAAATGTCATTTTCTCAACTCCATTCCTGACAACGATATATTTTACTATTACAGCCATGGTCAGCTCCTTTAATCAAACAAAGCTTTAATCAAACAAAGCATTGATAAATAATTCAGCGTTAAAATCTTCTAAATCTCCAATTTCTTCACCCACACCTATATATTTTAAAGGAAGATTCATACTATTTGCAATGGAAGCAACAATTCCTCCTTTGGCTGTTCCGTCAAGTTTGGTAAGAGCAAGGGCTGTAATACCCACTGCTTCATTAAACAGCTTTGCCTGGGAAATTGCATTCTGGCCTGTTGTTGCATCAAGAACCATCAGAATCTCATGGGGAGCACCTTTAAGCCTTTTTCCCACGGAACGCTTGATTTTTTTGAGTTCTTCCATGAGATTTTTCTGGGTGTGCAATCTGCCTGCTGTATCTATGAGAAGAACATCAACATCCCTTGCAATGGATGCTTCAACACCGTCAAAAGCCACTGCTGCAGGATCTGCTCCCTGCCTGTGTTTTACAATGGAGGCGTTTGATCTGTCCGCCCAGATTCCAACCTGTTCTATGGCGGCTGCCCTGAAAGTGTCTGCAGCAGCGATAAGGACTTTTTTGCCGTCAGATGTATATTTCATGGCAAGTTTGCCAAGAGTAGTTGTCTTGCCTGTACCGTTAACACCAATAACCATTATAACATAGGGTTTTTTTATTTGCAGGGAATCTGCGGGATCGGATTTTTTGGGAAAAAGAGCAAGAAGCTCTTTTTTAAGTGCCTGTTTCAACTCCTCCGGGCTTGAGTTTTTTTGAAATTTTTTTGAAATTTTTTCCACAATATTCATGGTGATTTCAATGCCAAGATCTGAGGAGATAAGAATTTCTTCAAGTCTTTCAAGGATATCTTCATCTGATTTTTTGCCACTTGAAAACAGCTCGTTAATATCCGTTGTAAGGATTTTTCTTGTTTTTGACAGGCCTCTTTTAAATTTTTCCAAAATATTGTTTGAAGGCCTGTTTGATTGCTCTTTTTTATTTTTAAAAAGATTGAACGCCAATTTTAGTTTTTTCCTCTTTTTATTTCTGTATGTAGACTCTTTTTTCCCTTACCCTTAAATTCCTGTAATAAAAAAAATTGAGGCAGGCAAATGGGTTACGGGCATCGCCTGCCTTAGTCTCTTAATTTTTATTTTCTTGCTTTTTTGGCAAAAGAATTAAAATTTGTTCTGGTTCTGGCTTGTCCAGATTAGGAGATTAATTTATTTCATGGATTATTACCTTTTTATCCCAAGATAATCAAGGGCTGCAATTAATAAAATTTTAAATTTTCAAATTAAAACAGGGAAAATAAATATTGACAACTTTATAAGCAATGATATAAAGTCTGCAACTTGAATTATGAATGAATTTTGAATAGAGGCGGGGACCTAAAATGGTTTCCTTTGTTTTTTTTGGGAAAAATGTATGGGATTTTAAAAATGATTTGTACAACCATAAGAAAAGGTGATGAATGTGTTTTTATGGCAGCAAAAGGCTGCCAATACAACGGAGGGGAATGCAAACCTATAGTTGATAACTGCAACGGCTGCTCAAGAGCGGCAGAATATGAAACGGGAAAATTCTGTACAGCAGCACCTGATCCTGCTTTAAAATGGAAAAATGGGAATTGCAATATTGCAACACACATCAAAATTGTAAGTGAAACGAAAAAGCAGAAAATCAATCCGATCAAAGCTTCAAAAAGAAAATAATTTTCAAATAACGGCCTCATGGCCGTTACATAAAAGTCTCTTATACGTAACTATTGCTGCGGCAACAGGACCCTGGTCATTGAGGCCGGATTCTCTGGAACCGCAGTTTTTATTTCAAGCCAGCCCCTTTACGGTGAAGTTTTTACATGAACCGGTCAGGATGACAGCACATAAATTTAACAATAGAAAAGGAGTGTATCAGTGAATACCCTTGCAGAGGAATTAAATTCTATTATTGGAAATGCTAACCCATATGTTTTTGAAATGCTTTCAGAGATGGGTAAACAACTTTTTTTCCCAAAAGGTATTTTAAGTCAGAGTGCAGAGGCAAAACAAAAGGCGGACAAAATTAATGCAACCATAGGGATTGCAAAACAGGACGGTAAAGTGATGAATATTCCGTCCACTGCAGCATTTATTAAAGGAATTGATCCTGATAATTATCTTTCCTATGCCCCTTCTTTTGGTGTCTTAAATCTCAGAAAAAAATGGAAAACTCTGCTGTATCGAAAAAATCATAACCTTGAAAATAAAAAGGTAAGCCTTCCTGTTGTAACATCAGGTATTACCCATGGAATCAGCACTTTTGCAGATTTGTGGGTAAACCCAGGTGATAAAATTATATTGCCAGATATGATATGGGGCAATTATAGAATGACTTTTTGTGTGAGAAACAGGGCTGAAATTGTTAATTATAAAATTTTTAATTCTTCCTTATCCGGTTTTAATATCGATTCATTTGAAAAAACCGTAAGAAAAGAGGCGGAACTTGCCGAAAAAATAATTGTTGTTCTTAATTTTCCGCATAATCCCAGTGGTTATGCTCCAACGGTTGAAGAAGGGCAGAAAATAGCCTCAATTTTAATTGATATTGCAAAAAACGGTACCAATGTTGTTGCAGCATGTGATGACGCTTATTTCGGTTTGTTTTTTGAAGATGATACAATGAAGGAGTCGATTTTTTCACTGCTTGCAGGTGCCGATGAAAGGCTTGTTGCAGTGAAACTTGACGGGGCAACAAAGGAAGATTTTGCCTGGGGGCTCAGAGTCGGTTTTATCACATATGGCCTTGCAGCCCGCAATGGAGTTGAAGATTTATACGATGCGCTTGAGAAAAAAACAGCAGGATGTATCAGGGGCAATATTTCAAACGCATCACATTTAAGCCAGTCGATTGTATTACACTCCATGGAAGATAAGGATTATTCTAAAAATAAAAAAGAAAAATTTGATCTGCTCATGGAAAGAGCCAATACAATTAAAGAGGTTCTCAAGTCCGTTGAATATAAGGATGCATGGGATGTATATCCTTTTAATTCAGGCTATTTCATGTGTCTTCGCATAAAAGAGGTTAATGCTGAAATTTTAAGAATTCATCTTCTGGAAAATTATGGAACAGGACTTATAAGTGTTGGTGATACTGATTTAAGGATTGCTTTTTCATGTCTTGAAAAAAATGATATTAAAACGCTTTTTGATACAATACTTAAAGGAATTAATGACCTGAAGAACAAATAATATCCTTTAAAAATTTATTTCAACATCCGCTGAGGAATCCAATTATTGGGAAAATACTTCAACAGATTCAAAAAAATATCATTGAGTGCAGATGCTGCCATTGCAGGGAAATGGTTTTTTTACTTTATCCTTATCGGTATAATCGCAGGATTTGGCTCTGTTGTTTTCGATTATCTTTGTCAGGTGGGTAATCATTACCTGCTTGATCTTATGGCAGGCTACAGGCCGGATGGACCTGCCGGCGGGCATGATTATTTTCTTCCCACAAATACCCCCTTAAACCGGTGGGTGCTCCTTTTTCTTCCCGCACTTGGCGGGCTTGTAAGCGGCTGGCTGGTCTATACATTCGCACCGGAGGCTGAAGGCCATGGAACGGATGCTGCCATTGAGGCCTACCATCTTAAAGGCGGCTTTATAAGGGCAAGGGTTCCTTTTGTCAAAACAATTGCATCTGCAATTACACTGACAACGGGCGGATCTGGCGGCAGGGAAGGGCCCATTGCACAGATCGGTGCAGGGTTTGGTTCCTTTTTTGCAACAAAACTTAAACTCTCCGACAGGGAGAGGAGAATAATGATGGCTGCAGGCGTTGGTGCTGGAATTGGAAGTATATTCCGTGCACCGCTTGCAGGAGCACTTTTTGCTGCAGAAGTGCTTTACCGTGACCCTGAATTTGAATCTGAGGTAATTATTCCTGCAGGAATCGCTTCTGTTGTCGCCTATTGCGTGTTCTGTCTTTTTTTTGGATGGGGTTCTCTGTTTGAGTCTCCAGGGTTTAAGTTTGATAATCCATTTGAACTTGGACCCTATCTTATCCTTGCCATTGTACTTGTTTTAACAGGCGCTCTTTACGTTACATCTTTTTATGGAATTACAAATTTTTTTCGTAGACTGAAAATACCAAATCATGTGAAACCTGCCATTGGCGGTATTGTAACGGGAATTGTGGGCTTCTTCATGCCGTATACCCTGGCATTTGGATACGGATTTGCACAGGATGCCATATACAATAAGCTGTCAATTTCAATTCTGCTTTCCCTTGCCATTGGAAAAATATTCACCACCTCTTTTTCCATTGGTTCAGGTGGAAGCGGAGGAGTTTTCGGGCCATCCATCGTAATTGGAGGAGCCATGGGAGGTGCTGTGGGTCAGATATTTCACCTTATTCTTCCCACCGTGGTAACATCACCGGGAGCTTTTGTTATTGTCGGCATGGCAGGTTTTTTTACAGCGGTATCCAATACTCCCATCTCAACGATTATTTTTGTCAGCGAAATGACAAACTCCTATCACCTCCTTTTACCGAGTCTTCTTGTCTGTTCCGTTTGCCATCTC
Organism: Desulfobacteraceae bacterium; assembly: GCA_015486915.1. The sequence goes on along the minus strand of WFQS01000651.1, from coordinate 11,289 downwards.
ATGGGTAAAAAATGGACAATTTATGAAAAACAGGTTCAGAATCGGGTTAATTCTCCGGCCCATGCAGGAGAATTTATGATGGATATCCTTCAGACCATTAAAGTTGATGATTTAATGCACCTTGTTAAAGATGTTATGCATGTAAAAGAAGAGATGTCTTTTGCCGAGTTTAAGAAAATTTATCCAACTACAAAACAGCATTATTTTCCGGTAGTCGATAAGCGTGACAGATTTATCGGTATTTTTTCAAGCAATGATATAAGAGAGGTGATATTTACTCCTTATCTTGAAGACCTTGTTGTTATGAAAGATATAATGGTATCAGATATTATTCTTACTGCTCCGTCTGAAGATCTTAATACCGTTCTGCTCAAGCTGACCACAAAAAATATTGATGCACTGCCCGTTGTCAGAAATGATGATTACGGAATTTTAATAGGTCTTCTCTACAGGCGTGATATAATATCCTACTACAACCTTTATATTAAAGATATGAAACAAGGCAGGGCTTAAGCACAAACCTGACAATACCCGCTAAATAAAAAACACTATTGACAAATTAATTCTAAGTATATACTTAAAACATACTTTTTATTTTTTATGTGAATTGCGTTCATATAGATGCAGTTAAATACAGTTAGATATAGTTTTTCTGGAAAAATGGCGGATTAAAGTTTCTTTTTAAAAAATGTTTTAATGGTTGATGTAAAAAATATGGCACATTTAGAGTTAAAAAATATAACAGTACAGTTTGGCGGGCTTTTTGCTCTCTCTGATTTAAGTTTTTCCATTAATCCGGGAGAAATTCTGGGCTTGATTGGTCCTAATGGTGCAGGCAAAACAACGGTTTTTAATGTTTTGACCGGTGTCTATAAAACTACAAAGGGTGATGTACTATTTGAGGGTGAAAGCCTTATTGGAAAAAGACCCTGTGATATTTTTGCAAAGGGAATTTCCAGAACCTTCCAGAATATCCGACTTTTTTCCAATATGACGGCACTTGAAAATGCCATGGTAGCGAGGCACTGCAGATCACAAAAAGGAGTTATAAGCTCTCTTTTAAGGACAAAATCCCAGAAAAATGAAGAGAAAAATATCAGGGACAGATCAATGGAGGCCTTGAATTTCATGGGTGTGGGTGATTTTGCCGACAGGGTTGTATCCACTCTGCCCTATGGACAGCAGCGCAGGCTTGAAATTGCCCGCGCCATAGCTTCTGAACCTAAAATCATACTTCTTGATGAGCCTGCAGCCGGTATGAATCCTGCTGAAAGTGCAACCCTTATGAAAGATATTTCACGTATATCAGAACTTGGTATTGATGTCCTGCTTGTTGAGCATGACATGAAAGTTGTGATGGGCGTGTGTCACCGTATCGTTTGTGTTGACCATGGAGTTAAAATTGCAGAGGGAAATGCTGAAGAAATTCAGAACAATCCCGATGTTATTGAAGCTTACCTTGGTCAACCCGCAAGTCAATAAATTTATGGAGGAAAAAATGAAGAAAAAAGTATTTTTAATGTTTGTAATGGCATTGGCCGTAGTGAGCTTTTTGTTTGTTCCCGTTAATTCATCTTCTGCAAAAACCTTGAAAATAGGTTCAATGAGTCCGTTAACAGGCCCATATGCTTCGGATGGTACTGATATTAAAAACGGTGCACTCATAGCAATTGAGGTTTTTAATGAAAATGGCGGAATGCCCGGATATGATAAAATTAAGCTTTTCCCAATGGATACAGTGTGCGATCCAAGACAGGCAGTTGCCACTGCAAACAAGCTTTTGAATCTTGAAGTTGTAGGTGTTATCGGTGCATATTGCTCATCATCTACTATTCCCGCTTCAACTGTACTTAACGGTGCCGATATACCCATGATTACCCCTGCATCAACCAATGAAAAAGTTACGGACCGGGGACTTCCATACATGTTCCGCATGTGCGGGCGTGATGATGATCAGGCTCCTGCCGCCGTTAAATTCATGAAAGAGGGACTTAAGGCAAAAACAGTATTTATAATTGACGATAAAACCACTTATTCCCAGGGTCTTGCTGACGGTGTTGAAAAAAATTGTAAGAAAATGGGTATCAAAGTACTTGGACATGATCATGTTAACCAGGGTGACAGGGATTTTTCAGCTGTTTTAACCAAAGCCAAAACCATAAATGCCGATGTTTTCTACATGTCTTTACAGGGATATTCTCCTGCAGCCATGATGGTTATTCAGGCAAAACGTCTTGGACTTAAATCTCAGATTCTCGGACAGGATGCAATTTATCAGCCTCAGTTCATAACCGTTGGAAAGGATGCAGCAGCAGGTGTTTGCCTTACCTATGGATATACTGATAAGTCCACTCCTGAATATAAAGCATTTGAAAAAAGATACACCAAAAAATATGGTGCCATAGGTGCATATGCTACATATTCCTTTGATGCTACTACTGTACTTCTTAAAGCCATCAAGGCTGCTGGCTCCACGAATCCTGATAAAATCAAAGCGCAGATCATGAAACTCAATTATGATGGAGTTTCCAAGCATGTTAAATTCAATGCAAAGGGCGATTCAGGATCATCATATATTGCCTTTAAGGTTGAAAATGGAAAATTTGTTCCATACTGGTCTCCTGCAAAGGGATTCTGGAAATAGGTCAAGTAAATTGTAAATAGCAGATACTTTGTAAATGGCTGTCCTGTCAGTTAGAGGGCAGGGCAGCTAAAAACTGCTGTATGGGTTATGACTTTTTTATAAAATTTTAAAAGTATGAAAAAAAATAATGGATTATTTTCTTCAGCAATTAGTTAACGGCTTAACCCTCGGGGGACTTTACGCACTTATCGCCCTGGGTTATACCATGGTTTACGGCGTTATATTTTTGATAAATTTTGCCCATGGTGAGTTTTTTACCGCAGGCGGTTATATTGGAGTAATTGCTCTAAGCTATTGTATAGCCCATGGTTATACTCAGACCCACCCCTTTTTGTGCCTTGCAGGGGCATTCAGCCTTGCCATGATTTACAGTGCCTACCTTGCAGTAGGAGTTGAGAAGATCGCTTATCTGCCTTTAAGGGGGTCAAGGCTTGCCGTGCTTTTATCGGCCCTTGGCATGTCTATTTTTCTTCAAAACGGGATGATGCTTACCCAGGGCGTTATGGATAAAGCTTATCCCGGTGAATTATTTGAAGGTGGATTTTCATTTGGCATGGTTACCATAAGTTATCTTCAAATAATGATAATAACTATGACGGTGCTGCTACTGTTCGGGTTGAACCGCCTGGTTTACAAAACCAAAATCGGAATGGCAATGAGGGCTACTGCCCAGGATAAGACCATGTCAGCTCTGGTCGCCATAGGCAGTAATAATATTATCTCCTTAACTTTTGCCATTGGTGCAGGCCTTGCTGCAGCGGCAGGGGTTATGGTCGGTCTCTACTATGGTTCAGTGCATTATGATATGGGTTTCAATCTTGGTATGAAAGCATTCTGTGCGGCGGTTTTGGGAGGAATTGGAAATATCACCGGAGCAATGCTTGGAGGATTGATTATAGGACTGGTCGAAGTTTTTGGTGCAGGCTATATCTCTGGACAGTACAAGGATGTGTTTGCATTTATAATATTGATCGGAGTACTCTATTACAGACCGACTGGAATTATGGGCGAGAATATCGATGAGACAAGAGTATAAAAAAATCTGGAAAAATTATGTGATCGGGATGGCCTGGCTGCTTGGCCTTTTATGGCCGATGCTTGGCATTCATCCCGACGGAACACTGACTTTTCATAGAACACTGACTGTCTGGCTTTATATTTTTGCAGGTTCTCTGATATGTGTTCTATTTTATATAACCAAAAAAAGCGGAATTTTAAAAGGAGTAACAGATCCTGTTGTTCATGGAGCAGGGAAACTTTCTGATATTTCAAAGGCATTACCAACTACGGCATGGATGGTGGTGTTATCTGTTTTTCTCCTTGTTTATCCACTGGTAAATGGCAGGTATGCAATAGACGTTGCAATAAGCGTGCTTTTGTATGTATGCCTTGGAATGGGCCTTAATATCGTTGTGGGACTTTCCGGAATGCTTGATCTCGGATATATTGCCTTTTACGGAGTTGGAGCCTATACCTATGCACTTTTAAATGTTGCCTATGGACTGTCTTTCTGGCTGTGTCTTCCCCTTGCAGGCTGTTTTGCCTGTATTGCAGGCTGTCTTGTAGGTTATCCCACCCTTAATATGCGCGGAGATTATCTTGCCATTGTTACAATGGGTTTTGGTGAAATAACAAGGATAGTGCTTAACAACTGGATGAGTCTTACAAACGGACCCAATGGTATTCTTGGTATTAAACCTATCAGTATTCTCATACCCACCTTTCATAACACGATAAGTTTTGAAACCTTCTGGGTAAAAAAACTCAATGTTTTGTACTATTTTGTTTTAGCTCTTGCTATTATCTGCATAATTGCTGTAATACATCTTAAAAATTCCAGAATAGGAAGGGCATGGGAATCGATAAGAGAGGATGAAACCGCTGCAGAATTAATGGGCGTAAACACTTTTCGTTATAAACTTCTTGCCTATGCAGTAGGCGCTGTTTTTGCAGGGCTTGCCGGGGCTTTTTTCGCGGCAAGAATGAGATTTGTCAGTCCTGAAAGTTTTACATTCATTGAATCGTGCATGGTATTATGTATGGTTGTCCTTGGTGGTATGGGTTCAATTCCCGGTATTATTCTCGGTGTTATAGTATTAATTGCCTTACCCGAGGTTTTCCGCCAGTTTGCATTATACCGTATGCTTGTTTTTGGTGCTGCAATGATTATAATAATGCTTTTTAAGCCCGATGGTCTTATACCTGCAAAGAGGATGAAGATACAGGCACAGTATGAAAAAAGGGGAGAAACAGATACTAATGTCAGCTGAACCTATTCTTGAGTTAAAGGATGTCCATTCAGGCTATGGATCAATAAAAGCGTTAAAGGGTATATCTTTAAAGGCCTATCCCGGTGAGATTGTTGCAATAATCGGGGCCAATGGTGCAGGGAAATCAACAACCCTTATGACTATATGCGGAATTGTGCACCCGGATCAGGGAGAAATTTTTTATAAGGGTAAAAAAATTAATAAAATTCCTGCACAGAAGCTTCCTCCCATGGGATTATGTCAGGTACCTGAGGGACGTAGAATTTTTCCGAGACTTACTGTGGAGGAAAACCTCATACTTGGCGCATTCTACAGAAAAGACAGGGCAGGAATAGAAAGGGACATGGAGCATGTTTATTCCCTTTTTCCAATTTTAAAAGAACGCTCCAAACAGCAGGGTGGTACACTTTCCGGTGGTGAACAGCAGATGCTTGCACTTGCAAGGGCTTTAATGACAAAACCTCAAGTACTCCTGCTTGATGAGCCTTCCCTGGGATTAGCACCAATTATTGTTCAGACAATTTTTGAGATAATTGCTGATATAAATAAAAACAGCGATACAACCATTATTCTTGTTGAGCAGAATGCCAATCTTGCTTTGCAGACCGCACAAAGAGGTTATGTACTTGAAACAGGAAGGATTACACTTGAAGATGATGCTGATGCTCTTTTAAATAATGCCGATATTAGAAAAGCGTATCTTGGTGAATAAAACAACAGGAGACAGGTTAATTACAGATGTTTATTATGGGAAATTTTTTTGAAGCAGTTGCCGTTGTCCTTGATTATGCTCTGAGCATATTCACGTGGATAATTATAGCAAGGGCTGTGCTTTCATGGGTGAATCCTGATCCTTACAACACCATCGTCAGATTTATATATAAAATGACTGAACCTGTGCTGTATCAGATTAGAAAGAGAGTTCCATTTGATCTTGGAGGACTTGATATATCGCCTGTGATTGCGATACTTGTAATCATTTTCTTGCAGACTTTTGTTGTGGCAAGCCTTCACCGTCTGGCATATTCTTTTTCTTAATGAATTTTTTATATGTAACTCCTGCAAAATACTTTGGATTATTATAGTTGGCTACGCGTCTTCGACCCTATATTTATTGAGAGGCTGTCTGAGATTCACCAGATCCGCCTCATGGCGGTTAATTGAAATAGGAAAAACAAAATGGGCATTACTCCGGATGTGATTAAACAAAAAGAATTTACTACAAAATTCAGAGGTTTTGATGTTCAGGAAGTGGATGCTTTTCTGGAAGAAATTGCCCTTGAAATTGAAAAACGTGATAATGGAATTCAACGACTCAAGGACGATCTTCACAGCCTTGAGTTGGAAAATCAGGGATATAAGAAAAGGGAAGCATCACTTAAACGTGTTATGATTCATTCCCAGAAGGTCCTTGAGCAGATGAAAAAAAATGCTGAAAAATCTGCTGAAATGATTATTGCCAGGGCTGAAGTCGAAGCGGAAAAGCTGCTCAATAAATCCCATTTAAGACTTTCACAGCTCCACAGTGATATTAATGAGTTGAAACGGCAGCGTATGCAGATCGAGGTGCAGATAGGATCCATACTTGAAAGTCACTCTAAATTGCTTGAAATGAGCCAGGAAGACAGCAAACTAAGTGATGAAGCCGATTCAACCCTGAAATTTTTTAAACGGGCATAATTTTTTTAAAAAAAAGAACGTCAATCCAATACGTAAACCCGGTCTGCGTTTTTAGCCTATTTTCTGCAGGAATTTTTTGATTTTTGGAGGCAGAGCTGGAAACTTTAGCCTTGATCAGCCTCATGGCCGTTATCCGTTAATATTTTAGAGGGAAATGATGGCAAAAATTGACGCATTTTTCAGGCTCATGCATGATCAGGGAGCCTCGGATCTTCATCTTGTATCTGGTCAGCCGCCTGCTTTACGCATAAACGGCGATATTGAGCGAATCAAATACAAAACACTTACCAATGATGATTTAAGAAAAATTCTCTATGAGATAACCCCTGAGGAAAAAATAAAAACATTCGAGGAAACAGGAGATGTGGATTTCGGGTATGAAATTCCCGGTCTTGCAAGGTACAGGGCAAATTATTTTATGCAGAAAAATGGAGTTGCTGCTGTATTCCGCGAAATTCCCTCTGAAGTTCTTACTGCAGAGCAGCTTGGGCTGCCTCCGGTAATATCAAAACTTGCTTCCCTTCCAAGGGGTCTTGTTCTTGTTACAGGACCCACCGGCAGTGGTAAGTCAACGACACTTGCCGCAATTATTGACCAGGCGAACAAAACAAGAAAAGACCATATCATTACAGTTGAGGATCCAATAGAATTTGTTCACAAAAGCCAGGGCTGTATAGTAAACCACCGTGAGGTGGGACTCCATACAGAAACATTTTCTTCTGCTTTACGCGGGGCTTTGCGTGAAGATCCCGATATTATACTTGTGGGAGAGTTAAGGGATCTTGAAACAATTTCCCTTGCCATTGAAGCTGCATCAACCGGCCATCTTGTATTTGGGACCCTCCATACCTCAAGTGCAGCTAAAACCGTTGACCGTATTATTGAAGTGTTCCCTGCATCACAGCAGGCCCAGATAAGATCAACGCTTTCAGATGGGCTAAGGGCAATTATCGCCCAGGTTCTTTTTAAAAGGATCGATAAAAAGGGAAGGTGTGCTGCCCTTGAAATACTGATTGCAACTTCTGCCGTGAGAAATCTTGTAAGGGAATCAAAAACCCATCAGATCCCATCCATGATTCAGACCGGGAAGCAATATGGTATGCAGCTTCTTGATGATGCTATAATGCAGCTTTATAAAAAGAAATGGATCAGTCCTGACGAAGCTTACGTTAAAGCAAATAACAAGGCAATGTTCAGACCTTTTATTAAACATCCTCCTGCAGATTTTACAGAAGCATAAAAAAAGGTTCAACCATGAGAAAGCATGAAATTGATCATATACTGACAAGGATGCTTGAATCCCGGAAAAATATTTCAGACCTGAATATCACACCGGGAAAACCGTTGCAGGTAGAAAGTTCCGGAGAACTTGTCCCTGTGTACATGGAACCGGACTTTAAAATTCTTACCCCTTTTCAAACGGAAATTTTTGCTTTAAATCTTATTAATCAGGATCGAAGACTCACAGAAATGCTTTTAAATGAAGGTTCCTGTGACCTTTCCTATAGCCTTGGCGACAAGGCAAGGTTCAGGGTTAATATTTTTTCCCGTTCCGGCAGTTATTCCATTGTTTTAAGGAAGCTTGAAACAAAAATTCCAACCATAGAAGATCTTGATCTTCCTGCACCTTTTCACGGTATGGCTGAAGAAAAAAACGGAATTATTTTTGTTACAGGTGCTACTGGAAGCGGGAAATCAACGTCCCTTGCAGCCCTTCTTGATAAGATAAATGAAACAAAATCAGTACATGTAATCACCCTTGAAGACCCCATTGAATATCAGCATTCACAGAAGAAATCAACATTTAACCAGAGGGAACTCGGGGCTGATTTTGACAGCTTTGCAAGTGGCTTAAGGGCTGCCCTGAGACAGGCGCCAAAGGTTATTCTTGTTGGGGAGATGCGTGACAGGGAAACCGTTGAAATCGGCCTTTCTGCTGCTGAAACAGGACATCTTGTTCTTTCTACACTCCATACTGTGGATGCAGGCCAGACTATTAATCGTATTATAGGAATGTTTTCAACTGAAGAGGAAAAACAGGTCAGGATACGACTTGCAGACACAATAAGATGGATAGTATGCCAGAGACTTCTCCCAAAACAGGGTGGTGGTAGAGTTGCTGCATTTGAATTAATGAAATCCAATCTCAGGGTAAAGGATTCAATACTTAACGGGGAATCGGAAGGCAAAACTTTTTACGAAATAATTAAAACCGGTAAAGCCTATGGTATGATAAATTTTGATGAGTATATTGTAAAATTATTTGAAAGAGAACTTATCAGTGAAAATACTGCAATGACCTATGCTTCACGCAAGGATATTGTGGGAAGGGGAATCGATTTTATTAAAAGCTCACGTGGAGAGGAAACAACTGAAATTGACAACCTTGAGATTGACCATGAATATGAGGCATTATAGCTGATGGATATCATATGTGAACATTGTAAAGCAAAACTTAGTATTCCCGATAAAAAAATTCCCCGTGGCAAAAAAATTTCTTTTCCATGTCCAAAGTGCAAAAAGAAAATTCATATTATTCCGGAGGATGTAAATTCTGAAAATTCAATCAATGGACATGGTTCTTTTTCAAATGACTTAGAAATGGTTTCCAAAACATTAAGTCAAGAAAAAAACCGTGATTATAATGCAGATGATAAACCATTTGATTTTCTTGATGAAGATGCAAAATCAGTCATTGTATGTGTTTCTGATCCTGGATCAAAACAGATGGTTGAAAAAATTTTCAAACAGATGGAATATTATATTATTTCCGTAAACAATGCATCCATAGCTGCCACCCGTATGAAATATCATATATTTGACTATATTATTTTAAGTGAGGATTTTGATAAAGAAAACAGTGGAACAGCTGTTATACTGGATAATATACAAAAGCTTAATATGGAGATTCGCAGGAAAATTTTTGTTGTGCTTTTAAGCAGAAGATATCGCACTGCAGATAATATGTCCGCCTTTCATGAAAGTGTTAACCTTATGATCAATGAAAAAGATCTTAATAATCTCGATAAAATTTTCCTGCGAAGTATAAGAGAACACAAAAAATTTTACAGTGTTTTTAATGATTCAGTAAAAAAAAGATGAGAAATCATCCCGATAATAATGATTTTATCCTCTTCACATATGAAAATATTATTTTCCTCTTCATTCCTTTTAAAAACTCCATTATTTTTTGCAAAAAAAGTTTTCAAAGGAATTATCGTTAAAAACGATAACTACAGGTTCAAAAGATAAAACCCGAGTTTTTTTGCATAGGGAGGAGGATTGTAGAAATCAGCATTGATATAATTACCTTTGATCTTTCTGACTACGATCCGCCTTTCCACAATGGAATGATTTACATCTCCCAAAACCACTTGAATATCAAGAAAATCATTTACTCTTATGCGGTAAAATCTTGAAAGTCTGAATCCAACCGATTTTAAAGACAGCTTTTCAACGCCCATATAACCGGACTCTTTTGACTTTAAATGTATAAAATTTCCATCTAATGATACCGTTTTTCCAAGGGGTTGTTTTTTGGGGATATCAGATGATTCTTTCCGGTTTTCCTCTTCTAAAATGGAGTGCAGCCTGTTTTCAATATTGGGAATCCTGTCCTTTTTTTCAGATGTACTGGTTATGGATGATGGTGTTGACAGCAGCGTTCTTATTTTTGCATAATCACCGGCATTCAGGGTGTGCAGATCAACTTCAACAGGACCCGGAGTATCTTTTTTTACAATAGTTGCAGGGAAAATATTTAAAATTTTTGTTTTTACAAGTTCTGCATCATCCCTATACGTCCGGGGCAAAAGAATGACAAAAGTATCCTCTCCATAACGAAAAAGCTCGTCTTTGCGCTGCTTGCATTTTTTAAAAGCAAGAGTTGTTTTTTTAAGGAATTCATCACCTTGAGCGCGCCCTTTTGTTTCAATTATGTTTCGAAACAGGTTGATCTTAATAATAAGTATGGAAAAAAATGTACCATACCGTTTCTCTACATCTGGCTTGCTTTTTACAGCACGCTCAAAACTCCACCTGTTTTTCAGACCTGTCAAGGAATCCCTTGTGGCAATATTTTTAAGTGCCTGGTTATAATAGGCTCTTTCAATGGCAATGGCGGCGTATTCAGCTATTCCGGATAAAATTTTCAGGTCCTGATTTGTAAAATTATCATTGCTGATTCTATTAACAAGTTCAATAACACCAAAAATTTTATGATCTGTTTTAAGTGGACAGCCGATTATGGATCTTGTTTTAAATCCCGTTAATTTATCAATTTTGCCACTGAAGCGATTGTCATTTGAAACATCTTCAATAATCAGGGATTCTCCGGTTTTCATGATGTAGCCTGCTATTCCCTCTCCTTCTGGTAATCTTATTCCCTGAAGTTTTTCCCTGTTTGTCCCGATAACAACAGAAAAAATCATGTCTGCTGTTTTTGGGTCTTTAAGTAATATAGACCAGTGCAGGGGTTGAAAAAAACGACCCACCTGGTACATGACAATATCCATAACCTCCTTGATGGTTACGGCTTTTGCAAGGGATTTGCCAAGATCAAGACCTGTATTCAGGTCCGAAGACAATTTTTTTTCTGTTGTAAGTTTTGTATCCTGAATTTGCGCAAAGGGATTTTTTTGATAATAATATCTGGTATTTATTTTTGAGAGCTTTAAATTCGCCCATAACAGGTTC
>WFQS01000650.1 GCA_015486915.1 Desulfobacteraceae bacterium | reverse complement strand
TTTCAGCCACTTTTGTCATGATACTTCCAAATAACACCTGGCCGAAAATCATGTTATGGCTGTGGGCTTTTATCCTGTTAAATGCGTCTTTTTGCCATCCTTTTTCCCAGGAAACTCTCATGGGATAGTAAATTTCAGGAAGAAGACATTTTCTCAGTGAAACACCCTGGTCTTCCAAGGATTGGAGAATGTCCGGGAACAACACCCCTGTCTGTCTTCCCATGCCGGGAAAATGATTGCCTGAACCGGGGTATAAAAAAGCGGTTTTCCCCTTTCTGCCTGCGGGTTGCGGGGTGTAGCATACTCCATGGCGCATGCCCTGTGATATTGTTGTCTGTTTTTTGTTTTGTACGGCATAAACTGCTTTTGGTATAAAAATTTTAATTATATCGTTTATCTTTTCCGCAACAATGGAAACACAGAGTTTTTTTGTATGATCCGGTTCATTAAGATTAAACCATAACCGGGCGGTTTCATATGTATTTAAATTCTTGTTTTTTGCCAATTTTTCAAGGATAAACTCGCGAAAACCTCTAAGCTTTTCTAAAAGTTCGTTTTCCGAATCTCCTTCCACAATAAATAGTCCATTACTAATAATGCTTAATGGAAATTGTCGCTGAGCACGGGATTTGTCTGTTTTCTCCGTTATATCTGTTTTCTCCGTTCTATCTGTTGTTTTGCCAATGTTATTTTTTGTGGTCCCGCTTGCATTTGTTTCATCTGAATCCTTAACATTATTTTCAGGCACATATTCTTCAAGCACAGCGTGGGAACATGTCCCGTCAGCCGTGATGGATGCCACGCAGGCATATCTTTTATCTTCTGCCCTGTTTTTCACAAAAAAGCATGGAAATTTCGGAAAATAAAAATTGTTTTCCTGCCATTTGTCATATTCAGGGAAGATAAAACCGTGCAGGGGCGGAATGATTTTATGGTGCAGGGCAAGACAGGCGGTTATAAGAGATAAAAGGCCTGATACAGCCTTTGTATCCCCTGCAGCCGAAGCGGTTGATCCAATGGCGCACGGAAGGGTATCGCAGGTTTTCCCCTTAAAATTACGGTTTATAACTTTTGCTTCAATCCTGTCTTCTGTTTTATTTCCGCTTCCATGGGCCTGGTAAAGCCCTATTGAGTCGGGATTTATTCCTGCTTCATCCAATGCCCTGCCAAGGGATAAAGAATAAATCTTTTCCGGGGCGTATGAATTTTTCTGTGAAGATTCTTCTGAAATGCCTGGTTCATATGCCATTACAGCTCCGGAAGCGTGTCCTGTGCCTGTTATGATGCCGTAGATCCTGTTCCCATCTTTTTTTGCCCTGTCAAGGGTTTTGAGAATCAGTGCAGCAGCTCCTTCACCCGGAACAGGTCCTGTGGAATTTTTATCAAAAGCAGGTGAAAATGATAAATCCTCATTATTTTCAGGCAAAGATTTTTCGGTATTTTCCGCAAACGATTTTTCAGTATTTTTTTCAAACGGTTTTTCGGCAAAAGGTCGCACAACATGGTTGTAAAGGACCTCACGTACATCCCCTGACATGTCAACACAGCCGCAGAGGAAAATATCTGTTTCACCTGATCTTAAAGATTTTATTCCCACATCAACAGCTTTTATTCCCGATGAATTTCCAGAAGAAATAGTAAAACATGGACCGCCAAGCTGGAATTCCCTTGCAATTCTGCTTGCCACAATTCCGCCAAGTGCTCCAAGTGTCCTGCCCGGGGTAAGTGCCGGTGATATGGATTTTTTTTCAATTTTATTTTCAGCATCAGGCTCATTTAACCCCGCTGATCTCCAGCGAAGATTAAAATCACATGCTTCATGGTCAAATTCAATGCCGATTGCAGCTCCGAATTTTGTCCTTTTCGGCTGATTATTTTCCGGCCTTAACGGGAGATCAGCATCTTCAAGTGCTTTTTTTGCCGCTTTAAGCATGATAAGATGCTGGGGCAGAAGATCATCTATTCCGCTTGGCGGGATATGGAACTCCCCTGAAAAGCTTGCAATCTCCCTGATCCAGTATCCGTGAATCTCTTTGTATCTGCTGTAACGGGATTCTGTTTGATCAGTTTTGTCATTTTGATCATTGTTATCATTTTGACCATTGTTTTCTTTTAAGAAAAGTGATGCTCTTTTCTCAGGGATTCTCCATCTTGTACCGGGTTTCTGGACAGGTTTTCGTTTCGTACTAAATACAATTTCCTCAAATTCTTTGAGATTTTCAGCTGATCCTGTAATTGTTTCCATGCCTACAATGGCGATGGGGGTATCATCGGATCTGTCCTGACCGTAATAGGATCTGCCTTCACCGTAAGATGAGGATGCTGATCCTGGGATTGAGGAAACATGTCCGGAATTCTTTACAACATTGCTGTTAAAATATTTTTTTAAGTTATCCGGTTTAAATTCTTCAACAAGTATATGTG
>WFQS01000649.1 GCA_015486915.1 Desulfobacteraceae bacterium | reverse complement strand
GGCAGTGTCCTGATCATTGTCCTGTGGATACTTATGATCATTGCTTTTCTTTCCGGAGAATATCTTGCACATAACAGAAACAAGGCAAATCTTGCTTTAAATTCCATGTCAGAATTAAATAGAAGGGCAGTGGTTGAGTCGTTTCTGCAGTTTTACAGATCCCCTGGATGGAACATGGTAAAATCAGGCCATAAAGCCAAAGACTGGATTGGACTTACACTTGATTCTGTGCATTTTTTTGTAAGGGTGGACAGTGAGGGCTCAAGGATAAATATTAACAAGGCAGGTGATACTATTATCAGGAATAAAATTAAAGAGATCTGCCTTAATGATTCCGATACCGGGGCCGAAAGCTATAACAGAAAAGCGGATGAGCTGGCAGATGAAATTACCGATGCTATTCTTGACTGGAGGGATGCAGATGATCTTGTCCGTTTGCACGGTGCTGAAAAAGAGTACTATGTCAGTCATCATAAATCTTTTGTACCGGCAAACGGAAGGTTTAAAAAAATAACTGAACTTCTCATGGTTAAGGGTGTGAACAGGGATGTTTTTGTAGGAAAACTGCTTAAAAACTGGCAGGAATCCGATGACTCCTCCATTGAGAATTCTGACATTGGAATGAATAAAGATAAAGAAAATAAGGATAAGGGATCAACGGCAGGAGTTTCTGATAAAAAAGCCTCTGAAAATAAAAACTCAGAAGATAAAACTTCAGAAAAAAAAGACAGATTGTCTTTTCTCGATGCTTTTACTGTTTATCCCGGGTCTGCAAGGAGAATATCCATACGGATTCCAACCAAAAAAAACCGTGTTTATTCTGAAGTGTTGATTTTTGATAAAAATAAGAAACAACTGGAGCATATTTACAGCTTCTACTATATGAGGAAAGGCTCATTTTTGACAAATTAACGAATGCTTTTTTATGCTCGGTTTGGGGCAGTGTAACGCAGTTAAGCTCGGCTTCATGGCCGTTATGGGGAATGATTTGATTAATAAAGAAATACTTGGAATATATGCTGCAGAGGACAGGACCTCATATTATTGCGTAAAAAAGGGATTATCAGGATTAAAAGAAACATCTCCCGGTCCTGGACTCTCCTTTTCAGGTGAGTTGGCCCAGGTGGGGGCTGCCGGGGTCAGGGCGTTATTAAAAAAGATAAGGTTCAGCACAAAAAGAAAAATTTTTCTTGCACTTCCAAGGTCATTGTTTTTTGCAAGGGAGGTGAAACTTCCAATGATGCCTGTGGAGGATGCCATCGATTCCATAAAGAACAGTATCAGTATCTATTCCCATCTGCCCGGTGAAGAAATTTACTATGATATTGCTGTGACTCCGTCATTTGAGAATAGTATCAGATGTCTTTTACTCTATGCACGGAAAAAAGAGGTTGATAAATACAGGGATATTTTCCGTGAAACAGGGCATCTGGATTCTCTTGTTTCGGTTTTTCCCATATCATACGGGATTTGCGCCTGGATGCAGCAGCATAATATGGAGTATCCGTCAGGGGTTTTGATAGAGTTTGAAAAAGATTGTGAATTTGCCGTATTTAATTACAAATACTGGTTGTCGTCCGTTACCTGGGATTTTGCGGATGAAAAAAACAGCCTGATTGCTTTTAAATCCATTGTGAGTCGATTTCCCGGGATCTCAGATAATGTTTACAAGGTTAAAATTTGTGCCGGTATCGGTAAAAATGATGAATTTAGGGAAAATTGTTTTGCTGAAGCCCAAATCATTGATGAGCTTTCCACCAATCCTGCAGCAGCGGCAGTGTCGCCGGCCTTTTGTAAAATTCAGCAGATCTCCATTGATGAAAAGCCGGTGAAGGTAAATTTTATAAAACCACTTCGCTATATTATGATAGTGGCCTGCATTATTGCAGTTTCCTTGTTTTATGTTACAAATGACATTTCAAAGGATATAAAGGTAAAAGAGCTTGAAAGAGATAAATTAAAAACTCTTGCTGCACAATTGCAGAAAAAAATGGAACCTGTACAGGACAGGGTTAAAATGCTTCAAAAGGCGGCAGGCCTGAAAGATGACGCAGAACTTTTTTTAAAATCCCATCCCCGTCTTTATACATGTGTTAATGAAATAGCCCGACTTGCCCCTGAGAAAACATGGTTTTCAGGGTTCAGATATCGTAAGGGAGTGATAAATTTAAGGGGTTATAGCAAGGATGCGCTGATGACGGTTAAAAATTTAAGAAAGTCAAAATATTTTTCAAAGGTCAGGCTGAAGGGTTCAGTGGTCAGCAGGGGTGGCAGTGGGCAGGAGCAGTTTAATCTTGAACTGACATTACAGAAAAAACAAAAGGGATCATGATGGTTAAACCTGACATAAGAACACAGCAATGGCTTGCAGGAGGAGTGATTATTCTTTTGTCCGTACTGGTATGGGTGGTTTATTTTTATGTTCCTTTAAAGGACAAAAAAAATGAAATTGCTTCGGAGTGCACCGTCTATAGAGACCGGATTAAGCAGTTGGATCAGAGATTGAAGAAACTAAATAAACTTGAAAAAACTTTTCTGTCAAAGAAAAATGGTTTAACACGGTTTTCAAAGATTATGATATATGGAAAAAGTATAGATGATATTAATGCAGAGACCCAGATATTATTCCAGACTTTTTTTGAGAAAAATGATATTACCCTGACATCATATAAAGTTCTTTCAGGCTCAAAATGGAAAAATTATGATCTGGGAAGAGTTGAATTTAATATTAAGACTTCAATGGAGGGTCTTGACAAGATTCTTAAATATGCTGAAAACCTTGACAAGGTTGTTAGGATTGAGAATCTGAATATAAACTATACAGCAAAAAGAACGAATCCTCTGAGAGTTAATCTTCGCATGGAAACACTGTTCCTTGATATTGGCACCGGAAAAGGGAGTTAGAATGGAAACAAAAGGTATGAAAATTATGAATAAAGGAATATTTATCTGTTTTGCCTTATTAATGTTTACAATTTCAGGCTGTGTCGGCCTTTCACCGGGGTATGGTGACAGCCGGTCTTTGAATGAAAAGGTTGAAAACAGTGCTGGATATCCTGAAAATTATCCGGTTAAACATGCTGCACAGCATAAAATCATTGCACAGAATGAAACCATTGCACAGCATAAAACCACTGCACTCATGCAAACTGTCGCCTCACAGAGTAAGACTGATGCACAGGATAAAAAAGTTACAATGGATGTGCATCCCGTTCCTGTTACAAATCATGGTGACAGTACAATAATTGATAAAAGCAAGGGTACAGTCGGCGGCACACTCTCAGATCTTGCCGGATATCGGCCTGGGCATGCAGTTGCACGCCATGTCCCGTTCAACCGGAGGTATAGAAAAGATAAGGACAAACACCATGTTGAACTTGCATTTGACAATGCTGATATCTATGAAGTATTGGATGCAACGCTTTTTGATGTTTACGGTGTTAATTATATTGTTGACCCCCATATCAGGGCAAAGGTTACCTTTCATTTTAAGGGGGATTATTCAAGGGCCCAATTTATTGAACTTTTAAACAATGTTTTGCAGATGGATAACCTGGCCATTGTAAAGGGACCCGGCGATATGTTCAAGGTTGTCATGAAAAATGCAAGTGCGGCCTTTGGAAACAGCGAGTTAGGAACGTCTGCATCTGTTGTCCAGGCAGGCGATATTACAAGGATTTTCAAACTGAGGTATCTTTCTGCTGCTGCTGCTTCAAAAATGGTCAGGGGCTTTGTGTCAAGGGGCGCTTCTGTCATTTTTGAAAATGTCGGTAATTCCATCGTGGTCACGGATTCCAGGGCAAATATTGACAAGGTCGCAAGAATACTGGCCTTGACGGATATTCCCTATTTCAGGGATATACACTGGAGGCTTATTCCGTTAAAAGAAGCGGATGCTTCGGAACTGAACAGGGAAATATCACGAATTCTTAAGTCAGGCGGACTTTTTAACAGGGCCGGGGTTAACAGAGGTAGCTATGCCATAGTTCCCATAAAGAGTCTGAACGCTCTTCTTGTGGTAAGTAAATGGCCGGAAATAATTTCCCTTGTGGAAAAATGGAGCAGTGCCCTGGATCACAGTGACAATGTCTCGGGAACCGGTGTGTTTGTCTATTTTGTTCAAAACGGCAAAGCGGATGAGCTTTCAGATATTCTCAAGGGCCTGTATGGAGGTAAGATCTCCAAATCTAAAAGGAAGAAAATCGTAGAACCGAATAGACCCAATAAATCCAATAAAAAAAATACTGTTGTAAAAAATAAAAAACCAATTATTTCAGGAGAACTGTCCGGCAATGTGGAGATTATTCCGGATGCTACAAACAATGCAATTGTTTTTAAGGCTACTGCAAGGGATTATAAGCTGATAAAAAGCGTATTAAAACAGCTTGATGTCGTACCGAGGCAGGCGCTGATCAATGTTGTTGTGGCTGAAATTACCCTCACAAGGGATACTCAGTACGGGATACAATGGTTTTTTGATAATAAGCTTGGAAAATATAAAGCTGTTGGGATGTTGGATACAAAGGACTCTTTTATTACATCTCAAACAAAACTCGGCGATATAACAGGCTTTAACTATGGTGTTTTCAGCTCCTCCAATGTGCTTAAAGGGTTGATTACAGCTTTGGGCAATGATTCCGATGTGAATATTCTTTCATCACCCAATATACTTGCTGTGAATAACAAAGAGGCTGATATCGAGGTTTCCGAAGATGTCCCCACAATAACGGGCAGTGTCACCGATTCCACCGGAGGCGGTGTGACCAACACAGTTCAGTATAAAAAAACGGGTATTATCCTGAAAGTAACTCCCCATATAAATTCCAGGGGACTTGTGAAGCTTGATCTTGAACAGGAGGTCAGTGCTCCGGGTGAATTTGATAAAAATCTGCAGAATTTTTCGTTTTTAACGAGAAAAGCCACAACTTCAGCAGTTGTTGAGGACGGGCAGACCATGATTCTTGGCGGGATGATGAAGACTAATATCAACAACAGCACTATTGGAATTCCTTTCTTAAAGGATATTCCGGGCATAGGTAATCTTTTCAAATCCACAACAAAAAAACGGACGAAAACCGAGCTGATATTTTTGATAACAACCCATGTTATTTATAACAGAGAGGATGCAGACAGGATAACAAATGAATTTTCAATGAAAATAAAGGGTGTAAAAAAGCTGATTGAGGATAACAAAAAATAAAATATTCGGAATAGTTTTAACCATTCTGATTTTTTTTTTCCAGTTAAGTGGAGAATGCGCTCAGTTACGCCCCGTGGGACTGCTCATCTCCAGCGAGATAAAACCTTTTATGATGATGGTTAAAGGGTTTGAAGCTGCCATTGACAGGCCGAGTATCAGAATATTTTTTGATAAAAAAGGTCTGCCTTACAGCAAAGACCCTATGTTCAGCAGGTTTGATTCTTCAGCCTTTTCAGCAGTTGTGGCAGTGGGACCCAGGGCGCTTTCCTTTATGGATAAAAAAAAGTGGAAGGGTCCTCTTTTTTACAGCATGGTTTTAAATCCCAAAAATCATATTTCTGTAGATAGAAGGCTTTGTGGTATCTCCTTAAATATTTTTTCTCTTAATCAATTTTCAATGATACATATTATCCTGCCTGAAATCCACAGGATCGGGGTGATTTATAATCCTGAGAATAATCAAAAATGGTTTAATTCCGCTTCTGTTTTTGCAAAAATAAAAGGTATTACCCTGGTTCCTCTGCTGGTTGCACAGGAAAGTGATGTAAGGGGCCTTTTTATGAAAAAACCAAAGATTGATGCCCTGCTCTTTATCCCCGATGCCACTGTCATATCAAGATCCCTTATTCGGTATATTATAAAAAAAAGCTATCTTTACTCAATTCCTGCAATTGGATACAACAGGTTTTTCCATGAATCCGGGTGTGCTGTGAGTTTTGACATTGATTATACTGCAGTGGGGGTTCAAACAGCTAAGGTTGTGGAACTGTTTTTTGAGAAAAAAGAATGCAGATCTCTGGGACCTGATTATAAAATACTGGTGAATGAGAAAGTGGTAAAAACTCTTGGTGTGAAAATGCCCGGAAAACTTCCCGGCAATGTAAAGGTGGACTGATGCGTTTTGATTCCATTCAGACAAGGCTTACCCTTGTGGCTTTTATTTTTATTTCCGGAACTGCAGCAATTATCGGTTTTGCAGGGATAAGATACTCTTCGGCTTTTCTTGCCGAAAGATACCATGAAGGGTTTAAGGTGCTTGCAGATTACATGGCACGAAATGCAGAACTTGGAGTTATTCTTTCAGATAAAAAAATGCTGGAGAGGCAGTGCCGTAACATGCTGACCCAGAAAGATATATCAAGGGTTCAAATCCTTTCCGGCGAAGGTAAAGTGCTTGCTGAAGCATCCGATGGAACAGGTGTAAAGGGAGAGAGCAAAGAGGCGACGGCTGGAATTTTTTCTTCCCGGTCAGGGGATCAGAGTATGCTTCTCTATACCGGGAATCAGGAAAAAAAACTTGGACTGGTGGTGATTAATTACAGGCTGAAAAGTCTTGTTCAATTAAAGCATCACCTATTGATGCGGCTGGTTTCTATTGGCGTTTTTCTCTCTCTGATTACGGTGATATGGTATTATTTCATTGCAAAATCCATATCAGCTCCCCTTCGTAACCTTGTTACATTGGCAAAAGAAGTTTCCATGGGGAGAATGGAAAAACGTGCCGGGCTAACAAATCTTCATGAAACAAGGATTCTTGCCAGTACATTTAATGAGATGGTGGACGCAATAAAAAAGCAGAGGGAAGAAATAGAGAAAGCACATGTAAAAATGAGCCGCCAGAAGGCACTTGCAGAACTTGGTAAATTTTCCATGCTTGTTGCCCATGAAATTAAAAATCCTCTTTCCATTATAAAAGGTAGTGTGGATATACTGAAAAAAGATAATATCTCTCCTGAAATACGGAATCAGATGCTTGATTATCAGACCGATGAACTATTGCGTATGAACAGGCTTGTTGAAGATTTTCTGCTTTTTGCAAGGCCGAAAAATCCCGATATGGTTTCCACGGATATAAACGATTTTATAAAAAAATTGATGGAAAAAGCAGGTATTATTCAATCGGATTCAGTTTCAATTAAATTGAAAACTTTAATTGATTCAAAAAAAGCAATGGTGATCTGTGATCATAATCTCATGGAAAGGGCTTTAATGAATATCATTAAAAATTGTATTGAAGCCTGCGAAGATAATGGAACACTTGTAGTTACAACCTGGCAGGAAAATGATAAGTGGTTTTTCAGGGCGGAGGATACCGGTTCCGGCATTCCACCTGAAAGCCTTGATAAAATATTTGAGCCATTTTTTACGACAAAGGCAAAGGGAACGGGGCTTGGACTTGCCATGGCAAAGGATATTATCGAGATTCATAATGGCAGGATAAGTGCTGGAAATTGTGATACATGCGGTGCATGGTTTGAAATAAGTATAGGGGTTAACTATGGCTGAAATTTTAATTGTGGATGATGAAGAACGTATAAGAAATATTTTGCAGATCATGCTTTCCCAGACGGGTCATAAAACTTCCCAGGCCTGTGATGGCAGGGATGCTCTTGATCTTATGCAGGAAGAAAATTTTGACCTTGTTATTTCAGATATAAGAATGGACAGGATGGACGGAAAGGAACTCCTTGCGGAGATCAAAAACATCGGTCTTGGTATTCCTGTAATATTTATAACTGCATTTGCCTCCCTTGAGTCTGCTGTGGATGCCTTGCGCCTCGGCGCTGCAGATTATCTTGTGAAACCTTTTGATGAGCAGCAGGTACTGCTTGCAGTTGAAAGAGCTCTTGGTGTTGGAAGACTTCTTGCCGAGAATGCAAGGCTTCGTCAGGATGTTTACAAGGGGATCATGGAGGAAAAACCTATATTTAAGTCCAAAAAGATGCTGCAGGTACAGGATATGGCTGAAAAAGTGGCAAAATCCAATGCCACTGTCCTTGTCACAGGAGAGTCGGGAACAGGGAAAGAGGTTGTGTCACGCATGATTCACATGGCAGGAGGCAGAAAAGATCAGCGGTTTGTTGCAGTTAATTGTGCGGCTATCTCCCCTAATATCATAGAATCAGAACTTTTTGGCCATGAAAAAGGTGCTTTTACCGGAGCTGATAAAAAGAAAGAAGGAAAATTTGAATACGCTGATAAAGGAACGCTTTTTCTTGATGAAATAGGAGAGCTTCCCTTTGAAGCCCAGTCAAAATTGTTAAGGGTGATTCAGGAAAAAGTTGTGCAGCGTGTTGGATCAAATGTTGACTGCAAAATTGATGTACGTCTGATATGTGCTACCAATCAGGATTTACCCCTTCTTGTCAATGAAAAGAAATTCAGGGAGGACCTTTATTACAGGCTGGCCGTTTTTCCCATACATGTGCCGCCTTTAAGGGACAGAAAAGATGACATCCTGCCCCTTGCCATACATTTTATTTTAAAATACACGGAAAAAAATAATTTTTCAGGAGATGCATTTACTCCTGCGGCAAAAAAAATTCTTGAAAATTATTCATGGAAGGGAAATGTAAGGGAGCTTGCCAATGTGATTGAAAGAGTTATGATCCTGAAAGATGGCAGACTGCCGGTTTCTTCGGATGATTTAAGGTTTCTCGAACTTGAATCACAGCCGGAGAAAAATACCGGCGGGTTGATCAAAATTCCTCCGGGAGGTGTTGATTTTGATGAACTTGAAAAGAGTATTGTTGTTCAGGCCCTTGAGATGGCAGCCTGGAACAAAAGTGCTGCTGCACGGCTTTTGGGTCTGACAAGGGCAAGATTCAGAACGCTTATGAATCTTGTGGAGAGGTAAAAAGTGGGTATTTTAATGCTTATTTTCAGACTTTTATCATATACCATGACATTGCTGATGATTTTTCTTGCACTGCCCGGTCCAGTCCTCTGTAAAGATACCGCTTCCAATACAATGCTGATGTTTGTGGGGGAGGATATCTCTGTTACCACCCTTGCTTCCGGAAAGCCGGAATCACCGGCCAATGCACCTGCTGTGGCAAGGGTGGTAACAGCAGATGAGATTAAACAATACGGTTATCAAACCCTTGCAGACCTTCTTGACAGGGAGCCTGGATTTTTAATGCTTCCAAGAGGGCAGGGTAGTGTTCCCTGGCTCAGGGGAATGCCGGACAGTGTTCTTTTTCTCTACGACGGTGTCCCTGTTACCCAGGGGGGAACCCGGAATTTAAATTTTCTTGACAGGGAACTTTCCCTTAAAGGTGTTAAACGTGTTGAGATCATAAGGGGACCTGGTTCTGTTTTATGGGGTGCTGATGCCTTTGCCGGAATTGTTAATATTGTTCCCATGACTGGATTGGATTTTAATGGGTCAAGGCTTTCTGTGTATGGCGGGACAGACAGTCTTATCGGCAGTTCATGCAGCAGCGGAATGACCGGGAACCACTGGACAGTTTTTTTAAATGCCGATGTTTCGAAAAAGAGGTTCTATAATGACAGTTTTAATGTAACCGGCTTAAATTCAGTGGATTCTGCCGATACAAAAAAAATTGATGATTCAACGTACTCCGAGGCAGATTTTACAGCTTCTTTTGCGGAAAAATTTTCTTTTTCAGGAAGAATTTTTGATTTCACAAGGGACTTTACAATGCACGATTCCGAAGGATTTCTCTCTTGGAAAGGGACACGTTCCTCATCACCTTCAGGATATTTAAAGGGGGTCTGGAATACGTCTGCAGGGGCATTTAATATTAAAGCTTCAGGATATTACAACAATATATCAAACGATGTCACAAAGGTTGATCTGAAACAGAATCAGGACAGCCGTATCTGGCATACGGAGGTCTTGTGTGACAGGAATCTCTTTAAGACCGGCCTTTTAACGGCAGGTGTGTCTTTCAGTGACGTACAGGTCAAAGGCGGTGTTGTGTCCGAGGATTTTCTGCCTCAATACCTTAAACCTGAAAACAGTGTATTCCTCCCTGATATAGATCAGAGAAATTATTCAGACATAATTAAATCCGCTTTTGTTCAATACCGTCACAGACTAATCAAAGTTCACTGGTGGGCAGGAGTAAGATTTGATGACCATTCCGTTTTTGATTCAAAAACAAGTTTCAATTTTGGTTTCAATCTGCCTTTTTCAAAAGAATGGCGTTTAAAAGCAGGTTTTGGAACAGCATACCGGACACCTTACTCAAGTCAGATTTTTTCTGCAATTCATTATGATCCTGAAGGTGTGGAAACTTATAATCTTCAATTGGGCTGGAACCCTGATTCCGATACATCCGTTACTTTAACTTCCTTTTACAGCAGGCTGACCGATCATGTCCAGTATGATCCCTTTGGAGGTCTTTCTAAGCCTTTTGATCAGAAAACAGCAGGAGTTGAATTTTCTTTTATAACAGGGGTTTTTAGAAACTGGTCTTTATCGACCAATGCAACTTTTATGAATTACTGGGGCGGTTCTGCAGAGTATCTGCTTAAATCTACATTTATTGGCCCGGGAGGTGTCAGGAGGATTGAATATGATAAATGGCAGGAGCCTTTTGATCTTGCAGCAGATTATATGATAAACTGTAAAGCTGTCCGGAGTTTTAATATCAGGGGGATCAGCGGAACCTTTGCCCTTGATCTTCATAAAACAGGACCTGTTCCCTATACCTATGAAAAGGGAACCGTGACCGGTGAGTATAACTCTCCTGTTATTGTTGGATTTAATTTGAGGATCGATAATTTTTTGATGAAAAACTTAACACTTTCAATTTCTGCAGACAATATTTTTGATGAAGAATTCCATGTCCCTGACATGTACGGCCCTGCAGAAGGAGAGCCATTTTCCTCCGTATGCACCTTAAGTTATAGATTTTGAATCTCGGGGATTGA
This sequence comes from Desulfobacteraceae bacterium, assembly GCA_015486915.1. The sequence continues at coordinate 417 of WFQS01000649.1, read as the reverse complement.
CCCCTCTGCTCCCTACAGTAAAAGAAGGATGCATATTATGGCAACAATGATGAAAATGCCCTTGCGATTTGCGTTCTGCCTTTATCCTGATGTTCGTGGACAACAGCTTGAATAGACTTTAAGCTTTTACTTATTTTACCATATCTGATATTAATGACATACATATCACTTCTTTATCATTTACAGTTTTTCTGCCAGTTTCTTTAAAATTAAACTTTTTATACAAATTTACTGCTCGTACATTTTCAGCAAATACTTCAAGTTTTAAAGTGCTTAGGATCGGAGATAAAATAAGTTGAACAGAAATAGCGCAGAATTTCGGCCCATGTACAAGGCGCATTAAAGGTTGCATACTCAACGTATTCGGCCTTTGATGCAACGAAGTAGATGGGATAGAAGACAGGCAATCTCGTTCAT
>WFQS01000648.1 GCA_015486915.1 Desulfobacteraceae bacterium | reverse complement strand
GAAAAAAGCCATGCTCCATGAAGAGATCAACGAAATTGATCAGGCCGTTGAAGCCTGGCAGAATATTCTTGAAAAGGAACCGTTTTATGAAGAAGCATACCGGAATCTAATGATAATTTACGCAGATTCAGGTTATGCGAAAAAATCCATAAATATTTTTAAAAGATGCAGAGAAATATTCAGAAAAGAGCTTGATTCGGAACCGGATGCTGAAACATCTGAACTGTATAACAGAATAAAACAGATGGATAAAAACAAACATTCATAAATACCTTATTCAGTACTTTTGAACCAGTCATTGTTTTTACCGGTCCTGTGAAAACAAAACCTTGATTTTTTGCAGTTCAATGTGCAATGATCAATAAAAAAAAAGAAAACTTTAACATACGAATAATATTTTATATGCATCCAGCACTTTTTATTACTGATTTTGACAGAACTCTTCTGAGAAATGATAAAACCATTGGTAAAAAAGATTTACAGGCCATGGAAGAGCTTGGCAGAAAAGGAATTTTAAGGGCCATTGCAACGGGAAGATCTCTTTATTCATTTGAACGTGCACTGGATGAACTTGGCTTTTCAAAACAGAATCCGGTGTTTCCAGTTGATTATGTCATATTTTCAACCGGCGCAGGAATTATGGACTACAAAACGAAAACCATTATAAAGAATGAATCCCTTAAACCCTGGGAAACTGCACTCATAGCAGATTATTTTGAAAATCTGAAACTTGATTATATGATCCACAGGCCAATTCCCCACACAAGAAATTTTGTTTTTAAATCCCACGGTGCTACAAACCCTGATTTTTCTGCAAGAATTCAACTCTACAATGCATTCTGCTCTCCTTTAAACGGCAATGACGTATACAGTTTTGGCAGGGCAACGGAGGTGCTTTCAATTATTCCGAGAGCCAAAGCCCGTAATATTGACAGAAAAATTAAAAAAGCACTTTCGTCTTTCAGTGTTATAAAAGCCACGTCCCCCCTTGACCACGAATCCGTCTGGATAGAGGTTTTTCCAAGATCTGTTTCAAAAAGCAGAGCAGGATCATGGCTTGCTGAGAAACTTCAAATCAACAGGAAAAATATTGTATCCATAGGCAATGACTACAATGATGCGGATCTTTTGACATGGTCGGGAAAGGGCTTTGTTGTGGAAAATGCCCCAAATGATTTAAAATTAAAATTTGAAACGGTTGCTTCAAACAATAAAAACGGGGTTGCCCGGGCAATTGACAGGGGGTTTCGTTTAGAACAGTTTCCGTAAACCTGTTTATTCGTAAATATTCGGCCAGCACTCCATCTCCGCCTATTTTGGCCTGCTCACATAGCATTAGTATGCTACGCAGTCCCAAATAAGCGAATATGAAGCACTGTCCAAAATTTACATGATAAGGTCGAATTTTTACGTTTATTCTGAAAATATAAATATTTACCTTAAAGATTTATTACTTTTTCCGCAAGCTGCATGGAAGTCACAATATCCAGCATATTGGTTGTTTCTCCCACTTTTTTTCTTTCAAGAAGTTTAAAATGGTTCAGGCATGTACCGCATACCAGTATATGCACACCGTTTTCTTCAAGTTCTTTAATATCAGGCAGGATATCAGATCCATCAATGGTAAATTTCACGCCTCCGTTCACAAAAACCAGCCGCCAGAGATCTTCTCCCATTTCTTTAAGGGTTTTAATGAAATTTTTTATAAGTTTTGATCCAAGCTCATCATCCCCCTTACCCATTTGTTCCGAGGCTATCATCACCATGATTTTCTGATGATCAAAAGCTTCTTCTCCAATATTTTTACCCATTTTCCCCGCTGGAGCTGAGCCGTTTTCACGGGAGTTATTTTCATTTGAAATTGATCCTGTATCTGAATCTGTCTCTTTTTTTATACCTGTTACGGCAAAAACATTTCCCTTAACTTCCGTTGAAACCTGATAGTTCTGATAGTTTAAAAAACGGCTTACATTTTCAACTGCAGCACTGTTGTCCACTGTAATTATAATTTCTTCAGAATTATCCTGTTCAATTGCTTTTTTTGTTTTTAAAACAGGAGCCGGGCAGTCAAGTCCTGTTGCATCTATTCTTTTTACCATATTATGTTAAATCCTTGTTTTTAAATTCAATGCAAGCCGTTGATAGAGACTCTTTTAATATCAGATCAGGATATGCTTTATGGCCGTTAGCAAATTCATGGCCGTTATTAACGGTATTAAAACTAATGTGCAGGTATGTTTTTGTCAAATTGAAAGACCTGATACATAAAAGTATTTTCATAGGAATAATTAATATTAAAGAATCAACTTGAAACTATACACCCTTTTAGCATAGAATGGATCTGCTATGGGTTATATATTTGATTTCAACGATGCAAAATCCTATGATACCTGGTTTGAAAAGGCAGGGAACCGCCACGCTTTTGAACTTGAAATGGAACTTCTTTTTTCCATGCTTAAGCCATGTACAGGGAGCAGGCTGCTCTCCATAGGGTGCGGAACAGGCCAGTGCCTTGAATATCTCCTTAACAAGGATATTCAGCTTACAGGTGTTGATCCTTCCCCTTATATGCTTGATATTGCCAAAGAAAAGCTTAAAAACAGGGTGGATCTGCACAGGGGTTTTGCAGAAGATCTTCCATTTGACGACAACTCCTTTGAATATGCTGTTTTTTTTACAAGCCTGGAATTTACCGAAATGCCTGCCAAGGCCATTGAAGAAGCATGCAGAGTGGCAAAGGACATGGTATTCATAGGGGTTCTTAATAAATGGGCACCCTTAAATATCATAAGAAGAATCAGGAATTTATTTTTTTCAAACATTTTTTCCAGGGCACGTTTTTTCAGTATCTGGGAATTGAAACATATTGTTTCAGCAATCCTTGGTGAGGTCCCTGTCTCCTGG
>WFQS01000647.1 GCA_015486915.1 Desulfobacteraceae bacterium | reverse complement strand
ATCAGGGTGATATTTTAATGCAAGCTTACGGTAAGCTTTTTTTATCTCAGCATCCGTTGCTGTTTTTTTCACCCCAAGAATTTTATAGTAATCTGTTTCAGCCATTATTTATCACTTCCTTAAATTTTAATATAAAACATATTTATTTAGTTTTTTAAATAAAAGCCTTTCCCATTTACCTGTTTCATAGAAAATAACCTGTAATTTCAATATGTCAAGACGATTTTGACCTGGATAATCCGGAGATCGCTATCATGAGAACAGATATGGCGGCAGGTGTCATTCCGTCAATCCTCGATGCCTGTCCAAGGGATTCCGGCATCACTTCAGCAAGTTTTTCCTTCATCTCATTGGAAAGCCCGTGTATTAAAGAGAAATCAATACCCTTTGGGATTTTAATCTTTTCCATATTTTTAAATTTCTTAATTTCCTTTAACTGCCTGGCGATATACCCCTGATACTTGATTTCTATTTCCACCTGCCTTTTAACCCGCGGGCTTACAGGACCCGTTGCAGGGCATAAATATTCAACATCAAGATAACTCATATCCGCCCTTTTCAAGAGCTGATCAAGTTTGACTCCAGTACTTATCAAAGGGGATTTTTTCGATTCAAGCCATGCATTAACTGATTTTGAGGGCTTAATAATGGTTTTCTGTATTCTCTTGATCTCTTTTTCCGTGCAGTTTTTGATTTCCCTTGTGAGTTTTAATCTGTCCTCATCCACAAGCCCCATTGAAAAACCCTTTTCAGCAAGCCTTAAATCTGCATTATCCTCCCTTAACATCAGACGGTATTCCGCCCTTGAAGTAAACATCCTGTAGGGCTCCCTTGTTCCCCTTGTGACAAGATCATCCACCATTACACCCATATAAGCCTGGGACCTGTCAAGGATAAAAGGCTCTCTTTTCTGTACCCGGCATGCAGCATTAACCCCAGCCCACAGGCCCTGGGCAGCAGCTTCCTCATATCCCGAGGTTCCATTGATCTGGCCTGCAAAAAAAAGTCCTTTGACAGATTTTGTTTCAAGTGTGGGATTTAACTGTTTTGGATTGATATAATCATATTCTATTGCATATGCCGGCCGCATGATTTCAGCATGTTCCAGTCCTTCTACGGAACGTACAAATTCGATCTGAATCTCCATGGGCATGCTGTTGCCAAGGCCGCTTGCATATATCTCTTCGGTATCAACTCCTTCATGCTCAAGGATTATCTGGTGGGACTGCCGCTGGGGAAATTTTACTATTTTATCTTCAAAGGAAGGGCAGTACCTTGCTGATTTACCTGTAATATACCCCCCGTACAGGGCGGAATTTTTTAAATTCTTCCTTACAAGGTCATGGGATTTTTTATTTGTATGGCCTATATAGCTTGGCATCATGGGCATGGAACTTTTTTCTGAGAAAAAGGAAAAAGCATTTGGGTCAGGATCAGGGTCCTGACGTACAAAGGCTGAAAAATCGATGGATGCTCTGTGCAGTCTTGGTGGGGTGCCGGTTTTCATTCTTCCCACTGTAAACCCTTCCCTTACAAGACAGGCTGCAAGTCCCATTGATGCAAACTCTCCTGCCCTGCCTGCGTTAAAACTGCTTGACCCTATGTGTACAACCCCTTTAAGAAAGGTACCGGTTGCAAGGACAACGGTCTCCCCTGAAAATGAAAAACCTGTCTGGTCTGTGACTCCCTTTACCTTTTTGTTTTCAATGATAAGATCTTCAACCATCGCCTGTTTTAAATCAATACCTTTTGTTTTTTCAAGCAGGGATTTCATGGCCCTGTGGTATTTTAATTTATCGTTCTGGGTACGGGTGGACTGGACAGCAGGGCCCCTGCTTGTATTTAAAGTATGATATTGAATGGCTGATATATCTGAAATTTTTGCCATTGCACCGCCAAGGGCGTCGATCTCCTTTACAAGCTGCCCCTTTGCCATGCCCCCTATGGAAGGACTGCACGGCATTGCTGCAATTTTACCAAGATCAATGGCGAAAAGAAGAACCGAGCATCCCATTCTTGCAGCAGCAAGGGCAGCATCACACCCTGCATGGCCCGCTCCAACAACTATAATATCATATTTTTTTGTGTAAAATTTCATAAAGAATTAATATATATCTTCACTGAAATAAGGTCAAGATTATTGCAATGTAATCAGCAATTCTAAATTTGCAGTTCAGATCGGCCTCATGGCAGTTTTATAAGAAAGAGCTCCATTTTGACAGAGTCACAAATGCTTTTTCTATGTTCGTCAGAATCTTTGATTCTTTGAGGCTCAGCAGCGCAGTCCAGCTCAGCCTCATGGCAGTTATAAAAAAAGCCAGTAATAAAAATTAACAAAATGAGAAATAATCACCAATATCAACTAATAGATTTTTTAAGTTTCAAATATGTGATACTCCTCAAGGTGATAACGGGGATCGGGATAAATGGCAACGGATCTCATGATTTTTTTCTCAAGGGATTCTATGAGATATTTCTCTTCGCCATGGAAAAGCTGGGCGATATCGGGATGTACTTTAACAGTAAAGCTGTTTCCCATCATATCCCTTGCCTCACTTAAAACATCCCTGTAGATTTTGTGACATATGGACTGTCCGGAGAGCAGCATGCCGTCACCGCCACAATAGAAACAGGGTTCACAAAGGGTTCTGGACAGGTTTCTTCTCACCCGTTTTCTTGTCATCT
>WFQS01000646.1 GCA_015486915.1 Desulfobacteraceae bacterium | reverse complement strand
TCATATTATTTAATAATTATGTTATGGATTTAAATGTGGTATGGGCCAAAATTATGCGTCAATTTTAATTTTAATTAATTTAGGAATGCCCGGAATGACATATAGGAAAAATCAAAATGAAATTAAGAAAAGCTCTTGATAAGGCAAAAGATGAAAGGATTCTTGAAGCGCCGGTTAAGCCTGAAAAAAATATAAATAAAAAAACTACAACCCAACAGGCTCCTGTCTATACTGAATCAACAAAGTGCCTTTTAAACCCTGCTGTTACAGAAGAAAACCGGGGAGTCTGCCTGTCTCCGGATCAGGATGAAATCGAATGGTATAAAATATTAAGAACCAGAATTAATCAGAAAGCAGCTGATAAACCTATGAATACCGTAATGGTAACCAGTCCGAACCGCGGAGAAGGCAAGACAGTCACCTGTATCAATATGGGATTAACCTTTGCCAGGACGTTGAATCACACGGTTTTCCTTGTGGACTGCGATCTTAAAGGCCAGGATATCCACAAATATCTTGGCATAGAGAGCAAACTCAGCCTGATCGATTATTTTCTCGATGATGTTCCTTTAAATGATCTTATAATCTGGCCGGGTGTGGAAAAACTTACCCTTATTTCCGGGGACAGAACTGTTATAGATTCATCTGAACTGCTATCTTCAGAGATGATGGCAAAACTTGTACAGGAAATGGGAAGCAGGTATCATGACCGGTATGTTTTTTTTGATGCTCCCCCTGTACTTGAAAGATCTGAAGCCATTGCAATGGCTCCACTCATGGATGGTATTCTCATGGTGGTTGAGGCAGGTGTTACATCAAAAAAAGATGTAAAAAGAGCAGTTGAACTGCTGCCCCAAGACAAATTTCTCGGATTTGTTCTCAATAAGCAGGATCAGTAAATGTACACGAAATTTTTTGGGTTTAAAGAGAAACCGTTCAGTCTGGTTCCAAATCCGGGTTACCTGTACAGGAGTAATGAACACGGGCATGCTTTAACCTTTCTTGAGTACGGTCTAACCGAAAAAATCGGGTTTGTAATGCTCACAGGTGAAATAGGGATTGGTAAAACCACGCTGATAAGGTATCTGTTGAACCAGATTGAAGCAGATATGGATGTTGCGGTTATATTTAATACCAATATTTTATCCAATGATCTGATCAAACTTATCCTGAATGAATTTGAAATTGAATATGATGACGGCATAACAAAGGCAAAGGCCATTACAATTTTATATGATTTTCTCATTGAAAAATATGCAGAAAAGCGCAGAGTTCTTTTAATAATTGATGAAGCCCAGAACCTGTCCGATGAAGTCCTTGAGGAGATAAGGATGCTCTCAAATCTCCAGACGGATGAGGAGATGCTGCTGCAGATCATGATTGTTGGGCAGCCTGATCTCAGGGATAAGATACAGAGTCCGGGACTTGAGCAGTTTGCCCAGCGTATTTCGGTAAGTTATCATCTGTCTGCCATGACACTTGATGAAACGGCAGCATACATTGCACATCGCCTTGATAAAGCCGGCGGCAGTCCGGATCTGTTTCCCATGGATGTTATTGAAATGATATTCAAGGCATCGGGCGGAATACCGAGAACCATAAATTTATTGTGTGATGCAGCCCTTGTATATGGATATGCGGATGATACAAAAAAAATAACCCCGGATATACTGACCCAGGTGATCGAAGATAAAAGTGGTATGGGTGTATTCACAAAACAGAAACTTAAGCAGTCTCCCCAGAAAGTCTTGGATGACGATTCTCCTGCTCTTGATCAAATCGAAGAAAAAATAGCAAAAATGCAGCTGCAGATCGATAAACTTACAGAAATGATGGATGCCCAGCTCAAGGAAGTGGGAACCAGGGCGGAATTCTGCCGGGATGCATTAGTTTCAAACCTTATGAGACTTCTTAAAGCGGAAAGAAAACGATGCGCCTCACTTGAATATGCGCTGGGCAGTTTTAAAGGACAATATAAGCTGCAGAAAATAAAAAAATAGCCGCATTTTGCCTGCAGCCACATGGTTTCGGCGCGGCTTCCTTCAAGTTGATCAAAATATCTTATTCCAATGCCCCATCCCCTGCCTTCCCTGAATCCTTCACACCACCATCTATCGAGAATGGAAAGATGATTTAACCCTCCATGTAGCAAAAAAAAATCGTGCCATTATCTGTGCAATAGAAGTAATAAATTTATGTAATAAATGTAATAAATTTATGTAATAAATGTAACAAATGTAATAAATAAATGTATATAATAAATTTAATTATCTTGCTATTTTTATAAGAAACTCTCGTTAAATTCCTT
>WFQS01000645.1 GCA_015486915.1 Desulfobacteraceae bacterium | reverse complement strand
CCCTTGCTCATGATATTACCGCAGAGAATAAAAAACAGAACAACAACAAGGGAAAAATTATCTAAGCTCCTGAAGAGTGTCTGGGCAAGGAGGATAAGAGGCATATGGGCAAACCACATAAACCCGATGGCAGTGGTAAAAAAGAGACATAGAAATACAGGTACGTAGGATGTCATACAGCCGAGAAGTATGCACAAAATTATTAAATCGCTGATCTGCATGAATTATCCCCTTTTATTGCTTAGAATGTCCTGAGTAATGACCATGAGAGTCCTGAGAAATATCATGATACCCATTACGGGCATTATGGCATAAATAGCGGACAGCGGTATCTGCATGATAATGGTTTTCTGGTGGGTTACATACTGAAGTTCAGCCATTTTATACCCGTAATAAACCATCATTGCTGCAAAAATAAGCATTAAAACATCCGTATAATATGTCAGCCCTGTCTTAAGCTTTGGAAAAATCTGAACAATGGCATCAATTCTAATCATACTCCTCTGTTTTATTGCAACACTTGCCCCTATAAAAGTGGAATAAATAATCACAATCCGAACCAGTTCCTGACTCCAGGCAAGGGTATAATTAAACCCGTACCTTAATACAACGTTGGCAAACAAAGCAATGAGCGCTACCATGACCATAATAAAAAGTGACCATTCCTCGATATTTGTAAGTACCCAGTCCAGCCTTTTAAGAAATTTGCCTATCATAAATTTTTTCCCGGTAAAGCTCATGTGGTATGAGCCTAATTGTCTTTTTTTATATGAAACTCCTTTAAAGTACCTTAAATTATTAGAGTTTCAATATTTGTTGAGAGGCAGTCTGAAAGTCTTCAGATCTGCCTCATGGCAGTTATAAGAAATAGAACGTAAATCTTTACATTTATTTCTATATTTGTCAGAATTTTTGATTCTTTGAGCTTTGAGACGGGTCTGGGCTTTAATCCAGATCCGCCTCATGGCGGTTATAAAATTTTCAGCATTGTTTATTATAAGGCACAAAGCCACCAAGCCATTAAAACTGCACAGTTTAACGACTTTGTGCGATAATAATATTGTCCATGCCATAGGGAACTTTCAAAAAATAATTTACTACCGGCCAAAAGACCGATTTTCTGATGATTTAGAATTACTTATTTAAAAAATCCTGGACATCTTTAAGAAAATGTTTGCTCCGGTATTTATCGTTGGGATAAAGTTTGTTGATCTCAGGGGCGTATTTTTCGTATGTACCCTTGCTCTCTGCCTTTAAAGTTGCCATATCACCGGCAGAAAGTTTAAAGAACTGCACTCCCTTTGCCTTTGCTTTGGCAATATTTTCAGCTTCCCATGTTGCAGTTAATTTTCTGTTTTTTGCACATACATCATGAACACTTGAGACAAATTCTTCCCTTAAATCCGCAGGAAGGCTTGCAAGCCATGCTTTGTTAAAAATCCAGATAAAAAGTCCCTGTGCATAATTTATCTGTGTGAAATATTTTGCAACTTCAAATTTTTTAGTGAGAAGACATACACCGGGGGTATGATCAAGACCGGTAATAACTCCCTGTTTCAAGGCGACCTGGACATCGGGCCAGGGCATGGAAACAGGATGGAATCCCCAGTTTCTGTAGGTAAGCTGGTTAACCGCAGCCTCGGCAATCCTGAATTTTATTTTTTTTGCTTCTGCAATATTTCTTACAGGCATGGTTGTTGCCCATCCATAATTACCATAACCTGTAATATCAAGGCCTGTTATCCCCTGGTGATCCATTGCCATTAAAAAATGGTTAAAAAGTTTTTTATTTGAAATAAATTTGTCAAGTTTTGCAAAGGAATCAACAAGAAAAGGCAGATTTACAAGGCCGAATCTCGGGCCAAGGTTTGTTGAGGCCACTGAACTTACCCCCATACCCTGAATTGCACCAAGCTGCACCATGTTTAAGACTTCAACCTCACCGCCAAGGATGGAATATGGTTTAAAGTCAACAAAAATTTTCCCCTTTGTCCTTTTCCACACCTCATCACGGATTTCAAAACCTGCATGGGTTCCAACAAGTGCAGGTGTTGATACATTAGACACAATGCATCTGTATTTTGCACCTTTGGGGTTAAAATCAGGTTTCCATTTGTCAAGGGATGGTTTTTTTTTCGCCATTACAGGAGCAGAGAACATGAATGCACCAACCATTACGACCAACAATAAAACTGCAATTTTTCTGATTCTCATAATTCGTTCCTTTCCTTTCCTTTTCTTGAAGTTTTTTTTATGAAAGAGTGTAAAAATAATACACATCTTTCATCCCTTTGTTCAGGGCAGATCTGAAACAGTTTCAAATCTGCCTCATGTCAGTTATAAGAAAGAGCATACTTTTAATAAAGTAACAAATGCTCTTTTTACGTTTGTTGAACAGATTTAATCCAGTTTTTTAAAAGCTTCTTTTCTTCCGGTAAATTTTTCCCTTAACTG
>WFQS01000644.1 GCA_015486915.1 Desulfobacteraceae bacterium | reverse complement strand
GTGCATGAATTTTTGCAGGGTTATAAAATCAAACCCGAAAAAATACTTCTTTTGGGAGGACCGGCGAGGTATTGTGCAGGGGAAATCGAGGACCTTTCAGGTATTGAAACCCAGGTAGTACCATGCTCAAGCGTGGCAAACGCCATTGGAGCTGCTGCTGCAAGGACAACATGCGAAGTGTCTTTACTTGTTGATACGGAACAGGGGTTTGCCGTTTCGCCGGGTGAAAATTTCAAGGCATCCGTTCCAAAAGATTATTCCGAAGAAAATGTCCGCAAAACTGCGCTTTCACTGTTGAAAACCAAAGCCATTGAGTCGGGCTCTGATCCAGATAATATTGAAGTTGAAACCATTGAGTTCCAGAAATTTAATATTGTAAGAAATTTTGTTCCAAAGGGTAAAATTTTTAAGACAAAAATGCAGGTGATGCCGGGACTTATCAGAAGATTTCGCAACATATGCGGGCAATCCAGCGGGAAAGATAATATAAAGGGGGAGAAGAAAATATAATGTTAAAAGCAAAAAACAGAACAGGTCTTGTATTTTTCCCCGCATTTGACTGGGCAATAGATCCAACTCACCCTGAAAGGGAAGAAAGACTTTTGTACACCCAGGACCAGGTAACGGAGGAAGGGGTCTTTGATATTGATGGCATAGAAGAGTACAATCCTGACCTTATAACAATTGATGATATCAGACGGGTTCATTTCTGTGTTCCCGATGAAGAAAGTGTTACAACACAATCACACCTCATCGGTGCAGGAGGCGCCACTGCCATTGCCAGGGCTGTGATGAAAAAGGAGATAAAAAACGGTTTTGCCCTGGTACGTCCCCCGGGTCATCATGCCATGCGCGTGGTGCACGGCGGAAGAGGATTCTGCCACATCAACATGGAAGCTGTGATGGTGGAATATTTAAGGGATAATTTCAATGTAAAAAAAGTTGCCATCGTGGATACGGACTGCCACCACGGAGACGGCACCAATGATATTTACTGGCATGATCCGGATACTCTGTTTATATCCATGCACCAGGACGGAAGAACGCTTTATCCCGGTTCAGGGTTTCCCGAAGAGCTTGGAGGCCCCAATGCAAAGGGTTCAAATATAAATATTCCTTTACCGCCCGGGACTTCAACGGAAGGATATCTGTACGTTGTAAGAAATACAGTGCTGCCGATACTTGAAGAATTCAAGCCCGATCTGATTATTAATTCAGCAGGCCAGGATAATCACTATACGGATCCTTTGACAAACATGAAATTTTCAGCCCAGGGTTATGCAGAGCTTACAACGCTTTTAAAGCCTGACATTGCTGTGCTTGAAGGCGGATATTCCATTGAGGGCGCGCTTCCCTATGTTAATCTTGGAATCATACTTGCCATGGCCGGAATAGATTACTCAAGGGTTGTTGAACCTGATTATGATCCTGAAAAACTCAAACAGTCCGATTTTGTAACGGAAAAGATCAAAAAAGTTTCTGACCTTGTCAACAGGTACTTTGCACAGAGGCAGGAATTAAGGGAAAAGGCCGGGAAACACGGCCAGATCCAGGAAAGACACAGGGAAATTTTTTACGATACAGATAATATATTTGAAAGGCAGAAGGAAAGGGTGAGGATTTGCAGAGAGTGCTCCGGAACCGTTGTTATAGATTCATCAGCCTCGCCGGGTCTTCATGTTCTTGCCGTGCACATCCCCCGCAATGCATGCCATGACTGCATTGAAATAGGGTATCAGGCCTTTGAAACGGCTGCCGGCAAAGAAAAATTCAAAAAAGTTTTTTTACAGGACAGGTCAAAAGAGATTTATAAGGTAAAATCAAGATAAGCCATCTTTTCAAAGGTGGTTGTAAGATTTGCAGATCGTTTTAACATGGATCGTTATTTTAAACATAAACAGGTATAAAAAAAATATCAGTTGAATTTCAGGATATTAGAGAAAAGAGCAGCAATTATCCGGGCTGTGCGCAATTTTTTTTTAATGAATGGTTTTCTTGAAGTTGAAACTCCTTTAAGGATTCCTGCGCCTGTTCCCGAAGCTCATATTGATCTGTTTGAGTCCGAAAAATGGTATCTACAGTCATCCCCTGAAATATGTATGAAAAGGCTTGCTGCACACGGATTTGAGAAAATATTTCAGATTTGCAAGTGTTTCAGGAAAGATGAACGCAGTCACAGGCACTTGACAGAACTGACCATGCTTGAATGGTATTCCAAAGGAGATACTTATCTGAATCTGATGGATCAGTGCCAGGAACTGATACGTTATGTTGCAGGGGAGTTGTATGCCGGTGAAAATGGAGAAAAGGAACAGAATTCCGATTTATTAAGCTATACTTTTTCATTGCCCTGTGCATCTTCTGCCCATGTTTCATCATCTTTTCAATCATCTGTGGGTAATTCTTCGAAAAGGAGAATGTGTACTGAACCAAAAGTGAAATCTGAATCATCTATCTGTTACAACGGAAAAATTATTGATCTTTCAGGGCCATGGCATAAAATTACAGTGGAGCAGGCCTTTTCGCAATATGCATCTGTTTCCATGGAGCAGGCTCTTTGTCATGATGAATTTGACTATATCATGGGTTTTGAGATTGAGCCAAATCTCGGTATGCAGACTCCGTCGTTTGTCTTTGATTATCCAAATTCCCTTGCAGCCCTTGCCAGGTTAAAATCTGACAATAAAAAATTTGCCGAGCGATTTGAATTGTACATTGCAGGAATTGAACTTGCCAATGGATTTTCCGAGTTGACAGATCCTGTTGAACAGCGCGAAAGGTTTGAAAAAGAGCTTGATATAAGGAAAAGAGCAGGGAAACATATCACTCCCATGCCTGAAAAATTCTTAAATGATCTGAAATCTCTGCCCCAAACAGCTGGAATAGCCCTTGGTATTGACAGACTTGTCATGCTTTTTACCGATTCTGCTTCCATTGATGACGTGGTGGCGTTTATTCCTGAAAAACTTTAAAGTGTAATAATAAAAAGTCCTCGCTAAGTTACTTTGTGTTGAAATGATATTGGAAAAATGATAAAAGTCCTCTATCGGCAATTTTTTTTAATGGGGGCAGATTTGAAACCTTTCACAAGAATTAATAATTCTCAAGAACTCGGTGAATATATTCGCAAGGAACGCAAAAAATTAAAGTTGACACAAAAAGAAATATCAGAATTTACTGATGTTGGCAGAAAATTTGTTTTAGAACTTGAAAAGGGTAAATCAACCGCTCAAATCGGTAAGATATTTGAGGTGCTGAACGGCCTTGGGCTTGAGCTTCACCTTATTAAACGTGGAGAGCGTTGGTTGTGGAAAAACTGAAAGTTTTTTTTGCCAATCTGCTGCCGGAATCTGCTGTCCGGGGAATCATATTGGCTGTAAAAGAACGTGCAGACAGCATGCTGAAACATCTGCTGTACCAGTAGAATTATCATGCATTGCAAACTTTTTAAAAATGAGGTAAATTCCGATCTGAAAATTATTGAATTCAAGCATATGAGTTTATGTTCCGATATTTGCCACGGTATTTTTTCAAGGTCCGGAGGGTGCAGTAAAAAACCCTTTGATTCCCTGAATGTCGGGCTTAGTACAGGTGACGATGAACAGAATGTTTTAAAAAACAGACAGATCATCACAAAGACTTTTGGTAAAGGTTATCCTGTTTTTATCAATCAGGTGCATGGTAACAAAATCCTTGTTTTAAAAAAGGATAAAAACAATTTTATACAACCTGAACGTGGTGCTTCTGATATTCCTGGCAGGGGAAAAATGACGTATATTCCTGTGAGAGGAAAAATGCCGTTGAAGGATGGTTTTTCCCATGATTCATATTTTTTCGGGGCGCTTAAGGTACCGCCTTCTGCCGATGGTATTGTCACTGATATCCCCGGATTACTGCTGTTTATCCAGGTGGCTGACTGCCAGCCTGTTATGCTGTATGATCCGATAAACAAGGTTGTGGCAAATATTCATTCAGGATGGAAGGGAAGCCTGAAGAATATTGTAGGAGCAGGTGTTGATGCCATGAAGCGGAAGTTCGGTTCTGATCCTGCATCTGTTCTTGCCGGCATAGGGCCCTCACTTGGGCCCTGCTGCAGCGAATTTATAAATTACCGATCTGAAATTCCTGAACAGTTTCTGGGTTACAGGCGGGGGAAAAACCATTTTGATTTCTGGCAGATGACAATTGATCAATTGACGGCAAAGGGTGTAAAAAAAGAGAATATCGAACTTAGCGGTATATGCACCAAGTGCTCACATAATTCTTTTTTTTCCTACAGGTATGAAAAAATAACGGGCAGGTTTGCATCGGTAATAGGCAGACTGTAACGCAGTCCAGATCCGCCTCATGGCGGTTATCTATAAATGGAAATATACAATGAATTTAAAAAATATACGATTAACCGAACGTGTCAAGGCATCGGGGTGAGCAGCCAAGATTGATCCGGGGGTCCTGGATCGGGTTGTTGGAAAACTTAAAGTGAAATCACACCCAGACCTTCTTGTGGGGTTTGAAACCAGTGATGATGCAGGGGTTTTTAAAATAAATGACAGTGTTGCATTGATCCAGACCCTGGATTTTTTAACTCCTGTAACGGATTCTCCCTATGAATTCGGGCAGATTGCCGCAGCCAACTCCCTAAGTGATGTATATGCAATGGGAGGAAAGCCTTTAACTGCCATGAATATTGTCTGTTTCCCAAGTGAAGACCTTGATGAAGATATTTTGTCGGAGACTCTCCAGGGAGGAATTGACAAGATCAACGAGGCCGAAGCAACCCTTGTGGGCGGGCACAGCGTGGATGATAAAGAGTTCAAATACGGACTTTCCGTTACAGGCCTTGTCCATCCTGAGAAATTTCTTGCAAATAAGGGTGCAGAAACAGGGGATGTCCTGATACTCACAAAACCCGTTGGAACCGGGATTCTTGCAACGGCAGTAAAGGCAGGGCTTGCAGATGAGAAATCAACCCGGGAAATGGTTGAAACAATGTCAATGTTAAACAGGTATGCCGCTGAAATCATGGTTGATTTTAAAATCAGCTCCTGCACCGATGTTACTGGGTTCGGTCTTGCAGGCCATCTCCTTGAAATGGCAAAGGGAAGTAAAAAAAATATTGCCCTTTTTACTGAAAAAGTACCGGTTATTTCATCGGCTAAGGAATTTGCCCTGATGGGAATGGTGCCTGCAGGTGCATATAAAAATAAAAAATTCTGCAGCCCGGGTATTTCCGTTAATCCTGAAATTGACAAAATTCTCCTTGACCTGATGTTTGATCCCCAGACTTCTGGCGGGCTTATACTGAGCATGAAACCCGGGGATGCATCTTCCTGTATAGATATTATGAAAGATAAGGGAATAAGGGCGGAAATCATAGGCGAAGTACGGGACAATGATCATTGCGGTACATTGACAATAATATGATTTTTTACGTTGACTTGGAATAAATCATATGTTAGTTGACTTGTGAAATGTACTGATACCTTAAGAGCAAAACAGGTATAAAAAGGGACATGGATGAAAAATAAAATATCCAGTACTGTACGGGAGCTTGCTTATTACAGCAGTCTGGGGCTTTCAGTTGCCCTTGCCATATTCATAGGTCTATTTATAGGACTGTGGCTTGACAGAATATTTGGTACATCTCCGGTTTTAATGCTGATATTTTTAGGACTTGGAATTGCAGCGGGATTTACAAATATACTCAAGGCTGCAAAGAGGAGCAAAAAGCTTTAAAGAAATTAAAGAAAACATGGAAATTCAACAGCGCATCATAACATTTATTGTCAGATCGAACTGGTTCCTTTTTATTGTGGGCAGTATTCTTGCATTTATCAATACTCCTTTGAAATTTGCCCTTGGGATTATGCTCGGCGGCCTGATTGTCACCATCAATTTTCATCTTCTCAAAAGAAGCCTTAAAACAATACTTGATCCCTTAAGGGCAGGGTGGGATAAAAGAGATATCTTAAGAAAAATTCTCACCAAATACTACATAAGGTTTGTACTAAGCGGAATGGCGATCTTTCTGCTTATATTAGGACATATTGTTGACCCGTTGGGCCTTATTGCAGGTCTTTCGGTGGTGGTTGCAAGCATAATGGCTGCGACCATGCTGGAATTAACAAGACTCTTTATCAAGGAGGCGGTATAGGATGGCAGAACCTTATTTGTTTTTTGTTAAATTTTTTGAAATGATAGGACTTGGACATTTTGCCCATGCCTATCCCCATGTTATCTATACATGGGTTGTTATGGTAATTCTGATTTTATTCGGCTGGCTTGCCGGAAAAAATACTCAGCTTGTTCCAACGGGTGTGCAGAATGTGTTTGAGCTGCTTGTGTCAGGACTTGAGGAATTCATGATTGAGGTTACAGGGGAAGAGGGAAGGTGGCTTTCACCCCTTACATCCACAGTCTTTATTTATATCCTTGTGTGTAATCTTTTAGGACTTATTCCAGGATTTTATACTCCAACGGCAAATTTAAATACTACACTTTCCATAGCTCTTGTTGTTGTTCCCTTTACCCATGTTATCGGTGTTAAATATCATGGAATTAAATATATTAAGCATTTTTTAGGACCTGTATGGTGGATGGTTCCTCTTATACTGCCAATTGAGCTTATCGGGCATGCTGCAAGAATATTGTCCCTCTCTTTCCGTCTTTTTGGAAACATGATGGGTCATGAACTTGTTACGGGAATACTTCTCGCACTTGCAGGTGCATTT
>WFQS01000643.1 GCA_015486915.1 Desulfobacteraceae bacterium | reverse complement strand
CTAAAAGGTAAGCTGTTTTGATTAAGTTAAAAAATTATGGGAGGTTATTATGGAAATTAAAGTTTTAGGACCAGGTTGTGCAAAATGCAAAAAAGCCGAAAAACTGATTAGGGAAGTTGTAAAGGAAACCGGAAGTGATGCCACGGTTGAAAAAGTAACTGACATGATGGAGATTGCATCCTACGGCGTTTTTGGCACCCCGTCTGTTATTATCGATAATGAGGTGAAAAGCGTGGGTAAAATACCCAAAAAAAATGAAATTAAAACATGGCTCTGTAAATAAATAAGGCAAGACATACAGAACAGGAAACGTATAATTTATATTTTTTAAAACAGGAGGTAATTATGGTAAATGATAGTTTCAGTAACAGTGAAAACATCATGATTTTAGCATGCTCCGGAGGTTCAAATGTGGGACAGTTGAGTAACCAGACGGCAATTGACCTTGCCAGGGAAGGCGTTGGAAAAATGTCTTGTCTTGCAGGCCTTGGCGGTAAACTTGATAAGTTTGTCAAGGCTGCAGGTGATGCGGATAAAATTATTGTGATTGACGGGTGTGATGTTGGATGTGGCAAAGCAATAATGGAAAATAACCGGATTGAAAATAAAAATTATATACTGATCACCGATCTCGGTATTGAAAAAAACAAGAATTTTGACCTTAATGCAGAAGAGCTTGAAAAGGTTAAATCAAAAGCGAAGCAGATCATTGCTTCATAAGAGATACAGATGCTTAAATATGGCCGGCCATGATCGGAGCATGACAAACTGTTTCCGGCCGCAATAAAAAAAAGGAGAGTATTATGGAACAGGTACTTAGATCACTTAATCTGGATTTTTTTGGTAAAGGCAAACATAAAATTTCACCTGAAGTTTTTTTTGGCAGGGAAAATGCAATTTTTCTTGATGTTCGATCAAGGGAAGAGGCGGAAACTCTTGATATCAAACTTAAATACCATTCAGAGATAGAAAGCATAAATATACCGGTTGACAAAATTCCCGATGAAATTGATAAACTTTCAAAGGATAAATTTATCGGTGTTTTCTGTCCGGGAAGTGTGAGATCCACTGTTGTTTATGCGTATCTTCTTTCAAAGGGGTTTTCCGATGTAAGGATAATAATGGGTGGATATTCCGCACTGACAGAAGCTTTAAAACCTGGTAAGGTGCTCCAGGCCATTGCCGCTGCAAAAGATTAGAAATTAATCTCTGATCCCTTTTGTTTTTTCTGGCATGGGGATCAGAAATTTTTCTGATTTTATGATCTTTATAGCTTTCTATTTTTGTTTTGCCTTTGGAATTATATTAGCAGGAGACTTACGTTATGACAAATCTCATCGTAGTAAGCGTATTTATTTTTATTGTGGCTGTACTCATGACCATGGTGGGTAAAGGAGGCGGGAATTTTTATGTTGTGATCCTCGCCATGGCCAACATTCCCATGCATCAGGCTGCTGCAACGGGACAGTTCATTCTTTTTGCAGCATCTGTTGCTGCGATGGTTATTTTTCAGAAAAATAAAACTGTATCATGGGCACTAGCTTTTTTAATCGGGGTTTTTACAGCCCTGCCTGCCCTTGGAGGAGGTTATTTTTCCCATTTGTTCAGCGGATTTTCGCTTAAGCTCATATTTGCCGCCATGCTCTTTATTGCAGGTGCTGTAATGCTTATTCCGGTTTCAGAAAAAAACAATGCTGAAAATAAAAAACGTTTTGGATTCATGACTTTCAATTTTAACGGAAAACGGCACAGAGTAAATATGTGGATAGCGATACCTGTGGCTGTGTTAACTGGGTTTGGTTCGGGGATGGTTGGCGTTTCCGGCGGATCATTTCTTGTTCCTCTCATGGTTCTTGCCTGTGGTGTTTCAATGCATATTGCAGTTGGAACAGCATCTACACTTATTGCATTAACAGCTTTGATGGGTTTTACCGGCCATGCTGTCCAGGGGGATTTTAATCCTTCATGGGCTATTCCACTGGCATTTATTACAATAATGGGTGGAGTGATAGGCGGGAAATTTGCTTTAAAAACAAAACCAAAAAATCTTAAGAAACTGTTTGCCTATACAAACTGGATAGCAGCCCTTTTCATGGTTTTTAATGCATACCACGGAAGAGGGCTGATATAACGGCCATGAGGCCGAGCTGAACTGCGTTACAGTGCCTCAAAAAATCAGAGATTTTGACGAAAATAAAAAGAGCATCAGTTGCTTTATTAAAATTTAGGATCGAAAATTTTATAAGTTGAACGAAATTGCTTGTCTTCCGGCCCATCTACTTCGTTGCATCAAAGGCCGAATACGTTGAGTATGCAACCTTTAATGCGCCTTGTACATGGGCCGGAATTCTGCGCTATTTCTGTTCAACTTATTT
>WFQS01000642.1 GCA_015486915.1 Desulfobacteraceae bacterium | reverse complement strand
ACATGATAAAAAGCTTTATCAGGATTATTTTCCAGAGTTTTTTCCCAAGAATCATCTCTTTAAAACCATTACGATAAAAAAGATAAATTTTTTTTATTAAGTCCATACGATGGTCCTTTTCCTCTAATCAGATCTTTGGAAAATCCTTATCTCGTATTTCATCCAGGAACCTGTATCATAATTAAATTACCAGATCCCATAAGCCTTACCCTATATTTAACAGACTGCATATTTAACAGACTGCCCGGAGGATCATGCTGCACATGGATAATACGGCTCATGGCAGTGAATAATAGCAGCGTTTGGGAGAAATAATTTCTCCCTTATTTTTTAAAGATTTAATGGCCTTTGATACTTCCTTGGAGTCCACATCAAGTGCTTTGGCAATCTCTCCGGGACGTACGGGTTTGTCCGCTTCTTTCATTGCATTTAAAACTTTTTCTTCCATTTTTTTCCTCCTCTGTTTTTTTTATGAGAAATTCCTGTAAATTTTTTTTAAAATAAGCGCTGGCTTTCGCGCCTTAGGCCCAATGTTTGTCAGAATCTTTGATTCTCTGAGGCTGTCTGAAAGAATCCAGATCTGCCTCATGGCACTTACATAATTTATTGTCAGACGGGCCTGTGTGAAACCACATCCGCAGTGAAAAATATTACGAAAGATTTTATATCTCAAAAAGAAAAGCAAATAGTGTGCCGGAAAATTTAACCAATGAACGAAAGATCCTTTCTGGATTTGCTCCAAATCAGCTCACAACAGAAAATCAAACAGGCGTAATAAATTTATGCTCTTTTTTGCAAAAAAATGTACTAATTAATTTGGGGGAATGATACTTTTTTGTCTCACATTATTCATATTATATGATACAAAACGCAAATATCCGGCAAGTACCTTTATCTTCGTCCATTCAGGTCTGCTCACATCGTATTTCACAAAGCATTCGCATGCCATGCAGTCCCGAACAGACGAATATAAAGTATTGCCAAATATTGATATCTTATATGAAACTCCTGTAAAGTTCCTTAAAGAATCAGAGTTGGCTTCGCGCCTTCGGCCCTATATTTGTCAGAATCTATGATTCTTAGAGGTAGTCTGAGAGTCACCAGATCTGCCTCATGGCAGTTATAAAAAACCGGATATTGACTGACAAATGTATTTTAAAGGTGATTGTTTAATCAAAAGCCATTTCTGTTTTCCATTCTTTCCATACATTACCCACAAGTTCAGGACCTGGTTTGAGTATGGTTTTACCGGGTTTCCATCCCGAAGGCGTTGCCTTGGTCCCCTTTGATTCCCTTACAAGCTGGAACGCCTGAATCTGCCGGAAGGTTTCATTTACATTCCTGCCCACTGGCGGGGTTAACACTTCATAACCCTGAACAACTCCATCGGGGTCAATGATAAACCTTCCCCTTGTTTCAACGCCTGCGTCTTCATCATAAACACCAAAGGTCTTTCCCACTCTGCCGCCTGCATCGGACAGCATGGGAAAAGGAACGCCTCCTTCCACCATTTTGGATAATTCATAATCATCCCACATTTTGTGTACAAACATACTGTCAATGCTCATGGACAAAACGTCAACGCCAAGTTTCTGTAATTCACTGTATTTTTCAGCAACTGCTGAAATTTCCGTTGCTCATACAAAGGTGAAATCACCTGGATAAAAACACAAAAGGACCCATTTACCAAGATGATCTGATAATTTTACATTAACAAAACTGCCTTGTTTATAACCGGGTGCAACAAAATCAGGTGCTTTTTTGCCGACTTGTATCATAGTTGAGATCTCCTTTTTATCATTAACTGCATTGTCCTGTTTTTTTGACTGTTCATTTAACGTTTCAGGTGGTGTTTCTCCCACCGGGCCGCCCGTTGGACGAGCACACCCAACTTGAATTTCTTCTTCCATAAGCCCTCCATAAAATTTGTTATGTGAAACTTCATTGTTAAATCCGTTTCACTGTTCAACCATTGTCTCACCGCTGTTCACCCATGCCGTTGTACCGCCGGCAAGGCTGTGAACATGCTCAAAACCTGCATTCTGGAGAAAACTTGCTGCAATATTTCCCCTGTAGCCTACGCCGCAGGTTACGATTATTTCTTTGTCGTTTGGTATGTCAGGCGCCTGTTTGAGCAGCTTTGTCAGCGGCAGATGTTTTGCCTGCTTTATATGTCCGCTTTCCCATTCCGCATCGGTTCTCACATCATAAAAATAGTCATATCTGTTTTTTTCAAGTTTTGATTTTAATTTTTCCGTTGAGATCTGCCACAGCTGTCTGATGGGAAGACCCGCTTCCTGCCATGCTGCAAGTCCTCCGTAAAGATATCCTATGATATTGTCATATCCGATTCTGTGAAGGTGAACGGTCATGTCTTCATATGCTGTCTCGTCTGATACAATCAGAATCAGTTTTGCATCGGGTTCTATCACCATGCCTATCCAGTTGGCAGTCTGTTTTGCAAATCCGATGTTGATAGAATCGGGAATATGGACACCTCCAAAGGCTGCAGTGTCACGGGTATCAAGGACAAGTGCACCGTTGTCTATTTCCCTCTTGACCTGTGAGGGGCTTAAATCTCTGGTAATGGGGCATCTTTCAAGGAGAGGCGCGCCGTTTTTATTCATATTGATTATATGGGTAAAACTTTTGGGGCGCTCGGGAAAAACCTGCATCATCTGATCTTCAAACACTTCTTCTGACAGGTTAAGCATATTGTTGTGATTTTTTTCAAATCCGATTGTGGAATTTGATTTTGAACTCATGCCTTTTCCACACAGGGAACCTTCGCCATGGGCGGGGAATACTTCGAGATTATCAGGCATTTTCCCAAGTTTATTATAAAGAGAGTTGTACAGGTTCCTGGTCTGTTCTTCAATGAGGTCCTCTCCGGCAAGATCGGGACGGCCTATATCCCCGACAAACATGCAGTCTCCTGTTAATACCATCCAGGGATCATCGCTTCTCATTGT
>WFQS01000641.1 GCA_015486915.1 Desulfobacteraceae bacterium | reverse complement strand
TATAAGTTGAACGAAATTGCTTGTCTTCCGGCCCATCTACTTCGTTGCATCAAAGGCCGAATACGTTGAGTATGCAACCTTTAATGCGCCTTGTACATGGGCCGGAATTCTGCGCTATTTCTGTTCAACTTATTTCATCTCCGATCCTTACTTGAACAAGGCCAATTCAGCCGACGTAAAAATCCGCGCGGCTGATTAGAAGCGTTACAACAATATCTTTATCAAACTTGTATAATTAGCTGGACATGTTGAAAAGTATTTATTATACTTGTACAACAAATAGCACAAGTCTGGAGGATATTATGAAAATTGTCAATTTTAGCGAAGCAAGAAACAATTTAAAGTTTGTTTTAGATCAAGTCATAAATGATGCAGATTATACAATAATAACTCGCCGAGATTCAGAAGACGCAGTTGTTATGTCGTTAGAGACCTTCAATAGTTATATGGAGACTTTCTATCTTCTCAGGTCACCCGCTAATGCAACACATCTTACAAAATCTATAGAGCAGTATAAAAGTGGAAACGTCCAGGAAAGAGAGCTTTTAGATGAATAGAACATTAGCATGGACTGATGAAGCATGGAAGGGATATATCTATTGGCAGTCGCAAGATAAAAAAACACTCAAGCGAATTAATAAACTGATTAATAATACTATGAGGCAACCATTTGAAGGAATAGGAAAACCAGAACCACTGCGAGAGAATTTATCTGGATTTTGGTCGCGGCGAATTGATGAAATAAATAGGCTCGTATATGCTGTTAATGATGATTTTATTACAATCATTTCATGCAGATATCACTACTGAAGCGTGCTAAATAATCGAATCGGATGGCCGTGCGTTTTTCTTCCCCAGCCTCCACGGTGCCGTTTTGAAGCCGTTGACCGTGCATCTTGGCTTCAGTCATTCTTCACACAGAGCCAGTTTTCGTTTTTTAACAGATCCTGCGGTGTCACTTTCCGGTCTTTTTGATCAGGTGCCGGCGGGTCAAATACGTCGGCTTCACCTCCATGAATTGTGGCAAGATCCACATCCGCGCAGCCATTGCATGTGGTGCGAATTCTATAAAGTATTATCCGTTAACAATCAAAATTTTTCGAGTGGCTGGGCTGAGGTTGAACTATAGTTTAGTAAAACTTTGCATGGCGGCATTAACTTACATTGACAAAACAGGTACAAGATCATATATTCATTTAGTGTTTTTAATGTTGAAATCATTAATATGGTTTGAACATTAATTTACTGGTTAAGTGATAAGCTTCAGACAGATTAAAATAATTGGTAAATGGGAGATATATTATGTCAGGAAAAATTATGGAAATAGACGATGATTCATTTGACAATGAAGTATTAAAATCAGATGTACCGGTAATGGTTGATTTCTGGGCCCCATGGTGCGGTCCATGTAAGGCTATTGGCCCGATAGTTGCGGAGCTTGCAGAAGTATACGGAGACAAGGTTAAATTTGCAAAGGTAAATGTGGATGAAAATCCCTTGACACCCAGTAAATACGGTATAAGAGCCATTCCAACCTTGATTTTTTTCAAGGATGGGGAATCCGCAGACAAGATCACGGGTATGGTTGCAAAGGCAAAACTTGAAAATTCAATTAAGGGACTTTTGTAATAACTGCCGTGAGGCCGATGGGGATTTAAGTCCCAGATCTGCCTCACAATATAAAAGGGTTTTTTCAGGAATTTCATTTAAATTAAGAAGGAGGATTGTATGTCAGAGACGGACTATGATCTTGTTGTGATCGGTGCAGGCCCTGCAGGGCTTTGTGCGGGAATGTATGCTGCAAGGGCAAGAATGAATGTGCTTGTTCTTGAAAAAGCAGCACCTGGCGGCCAGATTCTTATCACGGACTGGATTGAAAATTATCCTGGTTTTCCCGATGGTATAAGCGGTTTTGACCTTGGAGATAAAATGCTTAATCAGGCAAAGAACCTCGGGGTGAATATCAAGACATCTGAGGTCCTTTCAATGGATGTTTCCCAGGAAAAGAAAATTCTTCATCTTGATGATGGAAGCATCAGTACAAAAACGATTATCATTGCAACGGGTGCTTCTCCAAGAAAATTAAATATTGGAGAAGAAAAATTCATTGGTAAGGGAGTCTCTTTCTGCGCCACATGTGATGCTCCTTTTTTCAAGGGAAAAACAGTGGTTGCCGTTGGCGGCGGAGATACTGCAGTTCAGGAGTCAATGTATCTGACAAAATTTGCTGAAAAGGTCTATCTTGTTCACAGAAGGGATGAACTCAGGGCAACAAAAATTTTAAGGGAAAGGGCATTTGAAAACGATAAAATTGAATTTATATGGGACTCTGTAGTATCGGGTATGGATGGTTTTTTTAACGTTGAAAATGTCAAAATAAAAAACGTAAAATCAGGGGAAGAAAAAACAATCAAGGCTGACGGATGTTTTGTCTGGATAGGTATTATACCCAATACAGGGTTTGTCGGTGATGCCTTAAAACTTGATGAGCAGGGTTTTATTGTGACAGATTACACCATGGCAACCTCTGTTCCGGGAATTTTTGCAGCTGGAGATGTAAGGACAACACCCCTGCGCCAGGTGGCAACGGCTGTGAGTGACGGCTCTGTTGCAGTGATCTCTGCTGAACATTTTATTGAAAATAATCTTGTTTAGTGCTTTAGGGAACTTCCAGAAAATAATTTACGCATCCTGTTTGCCCTTTTGCCCGTTTTCTCTGTTGTGATAACAGGCACATAGTTCGACTATGCGCCTGTCATCACGCCTTGAAAACGAACAAAAGTACTGCACGATATACGTATATTATTTTATTCCAGTTCCCTTACTCCTCAATTCCTGTAAAAACAAGAAATTGTGGAGAGGTAATTGGGTTATGGGCATGGACCGCTTTGGATATTATTCATGTATTTTCGTTCTGGTACTTAAGT
The DNA here is from genome assembly GCA_015486915.1 of Desulfobacteraceae bacterium. The sequence goes on along the minus strand of WFQS01000641.1, from coordinate 4,523 downwards.
AGGATTCTATGAAAAAATTATCTTTGTTTTCTGTATTTGTTTTTATTACATTTTTTTTGTTTTTTTCCGTTTCAGGGTGTGCAATATTTAAAAATTCTCATAAAACACAAAAGAGTGCTGAGGAACTTGCCGGGGAAGGTGTTGCTGCATTCAGGGCAGATGAATTTCAAAACGCCATTGCTGCTTTTAAAAAACTTAAGGACTGGTATCCTTTCAGCAAATACGCAAGCCTTGCCCAGTTGAAGATAGCCGATGCACATTATAAACTTAAGGAATATGATGAGGCTTTATCTGCTTATCATGAATTTGAAACAATGCATCCTAAAAATGATGCAGTCCCCTATGTTATATACCGTATGGGGTTGTGCTGGTATGACCGGCTTGACAGTGTGGACAGGGAGCAGGATTTTACTAAAAAAGCACTTGAACAGTTTAAACGCCTCGTAAAAATATTTCCTGACAGTCCCTATGCATTTAAAGCAAAACGTAAAATTAAAAAATGTATTAAAAACCTTGCAGGCCATGAATTGTATGTTGCAAATTTTTATTTTAAATCAAAACACTATAAGGCTGCGTTGAACCGGTTTGAATATATTTTCGCCAATTATCCTGATACTTATGAGGGGAAAAAAGCCATGTCAATGGTTTCAAAGTGCCAGAGACTTATCGAAGAATCGGGAAAGAATATGCCTAAAAAGGGATTTCATTTTTTTAATTTTCTTTACAATTAATTTTATTTAATGTATGTAACCTCGTTCCATTATTGTTGAAGGTTCCATTATTGTTGACGTGAATTTAAGTATTGTTGACGTGAATTTAAGGTCTCACAATTTAAGAAAAAAGTTTATATATATTTAATATTTAGATACAGGAGTTGAAAAATTATGTCAAAAGAATGTAAAATATGCGGTAAGAAACCAATGGTGGGAAACAATGTCAGCCATGCGCATAATAAAAATAAACGTCGTTTCAACCCCAATCTTCAGAGGGTTCGTGCTCTGTTTGAAGGCAGGGTGAGAAAAATTGATGTCTGCACAAGCTGCATTAAAAAGGGAAGTGTGGTCAAGGTTGCCAGGGGCAGCAAAGCACAGGCATAAATTTTTTACGGGCAGGTTCGCAGATCCGGATCTGCCCCGGATAATTAGCGGTTTTAGTGCCTTACTCCTCATTTCCTGTACAAAAAACAAGAAATTGAGAAAAGGAAAATGGGTTGCGGGCATATCCTGCATTAGTTTATTATTTGTTAAGCGAGAGTATCCTTTTTACATCCCTTACTTTTTTTACTTTTTTAATTTCCGTTATTATTTTCTGGAGCTGTTCTGTACTTGCAACAGAAATTGTAAAATAGCTGCTTACAATTCCGTAATCACCGGTTTCTGTGTGCCCGTTAATTATATTTGCTTTATTCCTCGTTATAACTGAAGTTACATCTGCGAGAAGGCCAACCCTGTCAGCTGAACGGATTCTAATCGTTGCAGGGTATGAATCTGTAAGATCCTCACTCCATTGAACATCAATCAGCCTTTCAGGACTCATTTTCAGGACGTTAAGACAGTTTTTTCTGTGTATGGCAACTCCCTGCCCCTGGGTGATATATCCGGTGATTGAGTCTCCGGGAAGCGGATTGCAGCATTTGGCAAATTTTACAAGAATATCATCAATGCCTTTTACTATAACGCCTGAATTTTTTTCTTTTACCTTAGTACTTTTGATTATTTTGGAGAGTATGGTAGGTTTCTTTTTCTGCTGCTGTTCTGTCTCGGGAATTGTTTTGTGAAGTACCTGAAGGGGTGTGAGTTTTCCAAAGCCCACCTGGGCAATGAGATCATCACTGGTTTTAAATCCAAATGATGCAGCAGCCTTTTCAATATCCCCTGATTTAACAAGCCCGGAAAAATTCTGATTGTTTTTTCTGAAAATTTTTTCACACATCTCTTTGCCAAGGCTGATACTTCTCTCTTTTTCCCTTGCTTTGACCCATTGCCTTATCTTTGTTCTTGCCTTGACGGTCTTTACAAAATTAAGCCAGTCTGCACTTGGGTGTCGTTCGTTTGAAGTTGTGATCTGAACAGTATCCCCGGTCTCAAGGCGGTGGGTCAATGGAACAAGCTTTCCGTTTACCTTGGCCCCTGTACAGTGAGCTCCCACCTCAGTGTGGATTTTATATGCAAAATCAACAGGGGTTGCGCCTTTGGGAAGGGTCTTGATCTCACCTCCCGGTGTAAAAAGGTAAATTTCGTCCGGGTAAAGATCTATTTTTACGTTTTCAATAAATTCATCGGGATCACTTGATTCCTTCTGGTTTTCCACAAGGTCTCTCAGCCAGGCAAACGTTCCCACGGTTTTATCATCAAGGGTTGCACCTTCTTTGTAGCTCCAGTGTGCTGCAATGCCGGATTCTGCTATCTGGTCCATTTCGTCTGTCCTGATCTGGATCTCAACCCTTTCTCCATAGGGGCCGATGACCGTTGTATGCAGAGACTGGTACCCGTTGGGTTTTGGTACGCCGATATAGTCCTTTATTTTACTGTGGATCGGTTTCCACATGGAATGAATAAGTCCAAGAGAATTATAACAGTCAGCAATGGTGTTAACAATAATTCTGAATGCTATGATATCATAGATTTCATTAAAATCCAGATTCTGGGAAAGCATTTTATGATAAATACTGTAAGGCTGTTTGTACCTCCCCTTTATATCAGATTTAAGGCCGGCGCTTGCTAATTTTTCTTTTAATTTTTTCTTTACCGTTTTAATATATTTTTCTTTTTCTTTTCTGTCTTTATTTACAAGGGCATTGATGTTCTCATATTCTTCAGGCATTGTGTAGAAAAAAGCGATATCTTCCAGTTCCTGTTTCATCCAGAATATGCCGAGCCGCGCTGCAATGGGGACATAGATATCAATGGTTTCCTGGGCAATTGATCTCTGCTTTTCCGCTCTTTTATGATATTTCAATGTCCTCATATTGTGGAGCCGGTCTGCAAGTTTAATGAGAATAACCCGTATATCGTCTGCCATGGCAAGGATCATTTTTCTTAAACTCTCTGCCTGCTGAACAGCTTTTGTCGAGCATGTGATTTTAGAGAGTTTTGTTACTCCTGAAACGATGTGGGCAACATTGTGGCCGAACATCTCTTCAATCTCTTCTTTGGTGGCATGGGTGTCCTCAACTACATCGTGGAGAAGGGCTGAAGCAATACTTTCCACATCAAACTGCATGTCAGCGAGAATAGATGCCACTTCAAGGGGGTGGGTGAGATACGGTTCTCCTGAAAGGCGGGTCTGGCCGGCATGTACCTGGGCAGAATAGATATATGCACGGTCAATGATATCAGTATCCGCATCCGGGGTGTACTCGCTTACCTTATCAAGTATGTCAGTTATTCTTATCATTAATTAATACGCCTTTGCAAAAAGAACACGTCTGCTGCTTGCACTGCTGCAGCATATACATTTTCCATGTTCCGTTCTGCTTTCAAATGGAATACACCTTATGGTCACGGAAAGATCTTTTTTTATTTCTGCTTCACATTCACTGGAACCGCACCAGTGAGACATGGCAAATCCGCCGTGAATTTCATTGTCCTGTGAAGTGAAAAATTCATAAAATTCTTCTTTTGTGTCTATATTATGTGTGTGTTTCTGCCTGAATGCCATTGCCCTGTTAAAAAGGGTGTCCTGTATATCATCTAACATCTCTTCCATGCCATTGATAAATACTTCTCTTTTTATGGATTGTTTTTCGTTTGGATTTTTATCCCGTCTTCCTGCAAAAACAGAATCGTTTTCCATGTCCCTCGGTCCTATTTCCGCCCGCACAGGGATTCCTTTTTTTATCCATTCCCATCCCCTTGCGCCTCCAATATCCCTGTCGTCAATTTCCACAACAATTTTTCTGCCGTGGTACCTGCGTTTTCTCAAGGCATCTGCAATGCCCTGTGTGTAGTCCATGATTTTTCTTTTTTCTTCCTCTTTCCTTATGATTGGGAGGAGGACTACATGGGAAGGTGCTATTCTCGGCGGCATTATAACTCCGTTGTCATCACCGTGGGTCATTATAAGCCCTCCGATCATTCTCGTTGAAACACCCCATGATGTTGTCCATGCAAATTCTTCTTTTTCATCTTTTGTCTGGAATTTTATGTCAGAGCCCTTTGCGAAATTCTGTCCGAGAAAATGGGACGTGCCTGCCTGGAGTGCTTTTCTGTCCTGCATCATCGCTTCAATACATGTTGTATCGCATGCCCCGGGAAACCTTTCAGCTTCGGTCTTTTTTCCCCTGACCACGGGTATGGCGAGATATTTTTCCACAAATTCAGTATAGATATCAAGCATCATCATTGTTCTTTCTATGGCTTCCTGCTCCGTTGCATGGGCAGTATGCCCTTCCTGCCATAGAAATTCACTTGTGCGCAGAAAGATTCTGGTTCTCATCTCCCATCTTACAACATTTGCCCACTGGTTAAGCAGAAGTGGTAAATCGCGGTAGCTTGAAATCCACCTTGACATGGATTCTCCTA
>WFQS01000640.1 GCA_015486915.1 Desulfobacteraceae bacterium | reverse complement strand
GATCTTTCAGGAAGTATGGCTGCCCTTGATTTCAGATTAAAGGGAAAGGTTGTCACAAGGCTTGATGCCGTTAAAAGTGTTGTGAAAAAATTTATCATGAAAAGGACAAGCGACAGAATCGGTATGGTGGTTTTCGGTTCGGAGGCGTTTACGCAGGTGCCTTTAACGCGGGATTACAATGCCATATTGTTTATTCTTGACAGGCTTAAAATCGGAGCTGCAGGACCCAACACGGCAATAGGCGATGCCATAGGCATCTCCGTTAAAAGACTTTCCGATATTAAAAGCAAATCAAATATTATTATACTTTTAACGGATGGGAAGAGCAACAGTGGAGAGCTTTCCCCTGAAGCCGCTGCAGAGATTGCAGCTAAAAAGGGAATTAAAATTTATACCATAGGTGTGGGCAGCAGGGGGAGGGCCCCTTTCCTTGTGAATGACCCTGTTTTTGGCCAGAGATATGTTTATCAGAATGTTGATATTGATTACACAATACTTAAAAAAATTGCAGAGGAAACAAACGCCTCCTTTTTTGCTGCAAAGGATACAAAATCACTTGAAAATATTTACTCCATGATTGACAGGCTTGAAAAGACAAAGGTCAGGGTCAGGGCATGGGCACAGTACAATGACCTTTATCCATGGTTCCTCATCCCGGGCTTTATCCTTTTGTTTTTTTTCATTGTGTTTTCAAATACTATATTTTTAAGGGTGCCGTAAAAATGAAATTTTCCGATCCCTATATGTTTTATCTTGTCTGGGTGGTTTTTTTTCTTGTCTGTATGATCATATACGGCATAAGAAAAAGAGGGAAAATACTGTCAAAATTTGCCATGGAAGATCTTTTCCATTCAATCATTCCCGAATACAGCAAAAAAAGAAGATATGTTAAAGGCGGATTATTAATATTTTCCCTTGTATTTATTGTCATTGCCCTGTCAGGTCCGCTTGTGGGTTTCAGGTGGGAAAAAATAGAGCAAAAAGGTGTTGATATCATGATCTGCCTTGACTGTTCAAGGAGTATGCTGGCAGAGGATATCAAACCCAACCGCCTTGAAAGGGCAAAGCATGAGATAATAGATCTTTTAAGGATGATGAAATCCGACAGGGCAGGTCTTGTGGCATTTGCCGGAGATGCCGTGCTCCAATGTCCTTTAACAATGGATTACAGCGCTTTTAATATATTTTTAAATGCCTTAAATCCCGATTATCTGCCAGTGGGGGGGACGGATATAAGCGGAGCCATTGAAACCGCTTTGAACGGTTTTGAAAAAAATGTTAATTCAGACAAGGCGATCATTTTGATAACCGATGGTGAAAACACTGCAGGAAAACCGTTTGATGCAGCAAAAAAAGCTGCAAAACTCGGTGTAAAAATTTTCTGTATAGGTGTTGGAAGTCGTGATGGCGCACCTGTCCCGGACAAAAAGGGCGGTTTTAAAAAGGATATGCAGGGCAGGATCATCATGTCAAAGGTGGATGATGCAGGCCTTAAAAAAATAGCCGCCATTACAGGCGGCCGTTATGTGAGGTCCGTTGCGGGGAATATGGATCTTGATATCATCTATAAACAGGATATAAACAAAACCATGAAGAAAAAGACAATAAAAAGTACAAGGAGAAAGATCTGGGAAAACAGATTCCAGTGGTTTCTTTTTCCCGGACTTATTCTGCTTTTTGCAGAATTATTTGTTGATGAAAGGAACAGAACAAAAAAAATAATGTTTTTTCTTCTCGTATTTCCCATGGTGATTTTTTCTTCTCCTGCGAACTGCCGCGCCGGGGCTTCTTCAAGTGTAAAAAAAGGGATTACAGCGTTTTCAAAGGGGGAGTATGCAAAGGCTGAAAAAAATTTCATTGATGCCCAGCTTGACAGGCCGGATATGCCTGATCTTTATTATGACATAGGAACTGCTGCATATAAAAAAGGAGATTTTAAATCAGCCCTGCGAAATTTCAGGAAAGCCCTTGACTGTAAAAATAAAGATTTAAAAAATAAAGCAAGGTACAATCTTGCCAATACGGAATACAGAATGGGTGATTTTGAAAAAGCTGTGAAGGACTATGAAAAAGTTTTAAAGGAAAATCCAGAAGACAAAAATGCAAGGGACAATCTTGAGTTTGTAAAGAAGAAAATTAAAGAGAAAAAGAAGAAAAAAAACAGCACCAATAATAAAAACAAAAATAACAAAACAAAAAATCCGGATAAAAAAAAGAATAAAACCGGCAATAATAAAACAGCAAAGGATAAGAACAAAAACAGGTCTGATAAACAGCAGCACAATCAGAACCATAATCAGAATCGTAACGAAAATCAGAAAAATAAAAATCTGGATAAAAGACAGCCGCGTAACGGTTCTCAGGATAAAAAAAATAAGAAGCAGGGCAGTAAAAAAAGTGCCGATAAAAACAGCGAAAAAAACAAAAAACAAAATAAACCTGATGAAAATATCAATAAAACAGACGATAATGAGCATCGTCAAAAGGGCAGAAAAGGAAAACAGGCCGGAAGAAACAAGGCCCCCCTTGACAGAGCCCAGGAGATGATGCTGAACAGATTACAGGACAAACCCGGAAGGGCGATGATTCCCGCATACGGCAAAACAGTTATTGAAAAGGATTGGTAAATGTTTTGAATACCGCAGCTGAAAGTTCTCCGGCTGCGTGTTTACGATGATGAAAAAAGGGTGTATTGCAGCAATGATATCAGCCAACATTAAAAAAACAGATAGAATTTATAAGGTTT
>WFQS01000639.1 GCA_015486915.1 Desulfobacteraceae bacterium | reverse complement strand
TAAAGGAAGAATTATCCATAGCATTAAAAGAAACCAGAACACAGGTTTCAGCCTTTTCATAACATCTTTAAATTTCAGTTTTGCCATTAAAACAAGCACAAGTGAAATAATGAAATACACCCCAAGTATCATGAAGTCATTTGAAAGAGCTGCTGCAAATGATAAAATCACAGTTGAAATAATTTTTGCGGCAGGATTTAAGTGATGAATAATGGAATCACCGTATGCAAGGGGTTCATCAATCATATCAACTTTCCCGCTTTATTTTTTTACGAATATATGAAACGGAAAAAGCAAGTGTGAAAATAATTGCAAGGCCTGTAATAATGGCAGGAAACGAAGGGTCTTTTTCCATTTGTTTCTTTTTTTCCATGGCTTTTTCAAACTCCTCTGGCGAATCGCCCTTAACAAGCTCTTTTCTGTGTATTTTCCAATGTGCCTGGTGACCTTCTGCAGCATCAAGCTTTACAATAAGATCTGTTTTTATATTATCAGGAACCTTAAATGAAAATTTCCCCTTATCATCGGTGATTCCGCTTGTGACAAGCTTACCATTTCCATCAAAAACGTTTATTTTACCCTCATGTACCTTGAATCCTCCGTTAAAACTGCTCTCAGTATATACTGTACTGTTTTCAACCCAGGCAAACACAATCACCTTATGGGCAGATGCAGGTATCTCATGTATCAGGAAAAAAATAAAAAACAAAGGGAAAATCACACGTATTTTTTTCATGTTCATCACATCTCACCTGTTTTGTTTAAATTTTCAATGATTTTTATCTTTTTCGGAATAATTTCAGGATAAACCTTTATAAGGAATGAAATACAGAATCCAGTTATTACGCCCTCAATGATCATTACAGGTATATGGGCTGTCATAACAGCAATGGAGACTTCCATGAAATTCGCATTTGTGGTGCAAAGTGCAAGCCCGAGAAGCAGTGCTGAAAAAAATATTGAACCTGCCCCGGCTGCAAATCCTGCAATAAAATCTATTTTCTGCCCCTTTCCTATAAAGGGGAGAAACAAGTAATGACAGAGCACGGCCGGTGTTGCCATTACAACTGTATTAACACCGAGTGCGGTAATACCCCCGAATTGAAATAAAATCGACTGAAGGAGCAGGGCAACAAGTATGGCAGGAAAGGCCGCCCACCCGAGAAGAAGCCCCACAATGCCGTTTAAAATCAGATGAACACTTGTTGGACCAACATTTACATGTATAAGTGATGCCACAAAAAATGCCGAAGACAGTATTGCCACATGCACTATCCTGTCATAATCTATTTTTTTAAGTCCGATTGCCGTTCCTGCAAAAGCGATTGCCCCGCCTGCAGCAAGGACCTGACCTGACAAAACCCCTTCTGAAATATGCATGATTATTTATTCCCCTGCTGCCATTTTTCAAATTTTACCCATAAAACCGCGCCAAGTTCAACCTCTTTTGGCTTTCCGTTGTGCATAATTTTTTTATCAGAGATATTTAAAGCTGCAAAACCCCACCATCCAGCAGCAGGGGCGGCATAGGTAAAAACACCGTTTTTATCAGCTTTTATGGTCTGGGTTGTCATATAATCAGTTGGAGCTTTTACGTCATTTTTCTCATTATCATACTCAATTTCAATTGTTGAAAATGGTACAATTTTACCATTAAGTTTTACTATCCCCTGGAAAACATTGCCGGCATAGAGACCATAGGGTTTTGAAAGGGGAACTATTTCTGTCTTAACCCCAAGTTCTTTATCCCATCCTTCATTGGAACCAAAGGCTGCAACAATTGTTTTTGTACAATGCTGAATATAGTGATCCTCTGCAGGCTCCCAGTAAGGTTTCGGGATCATGCAGAATGTATACACACCCGGTCTTTTAACGGTAAATAGTGTTTTCCAGGCTGTGTGGCCAAGTATTTTCGTTTTAACAAGTTTATTTAAAAGATTTTCACGATGGCCATCTCTTTCCACAAAAAATGATTGCGGTTTGGCAAGCTCCATCCCGTTTCGTTCAAAGGGGTGTGAAAAAGATAAGTCCACTGTGATCTGCCTTGAATCATCCTGCATCACCATATTGTCCGATGGAATAACCATACCAAAATGTGCAGACGATGTGCCCTGAATTAAAAATACAAGCAGTGCTGCAGCAAAAACTGGCTTAAAAATTCTTAAACTCATTTTTCCTCCTTAGGATCGGAGATGAAATAAGTTGAACAGAAATAGCGCAGAATTCTTACCCCATGTACAAGGCGCATTAAAGGTTGCATACTCAACGTATTCGGCCTTTGATGCAACGAAGTAGATGGGCCGGAAGACAAGCAATCTCGTTCAACTTATAAAATTTTCGATCCT
>WFQS01000638.1 GCA_015486915.1 Desulfobacteraceae bacterium | reverse complement strand
TTTCCATTTTCCAAATATCTTTGCACCATAGTAGAATCGTGAACCATAGGCTGTCATCACATTTTCAAGCACATTTAAAGAGGAAAAAGGTCTTACAACCTGAAAAGTCCTGCCAATACCTGCCATAGCCATTTTATATGCCGGAAAATTTGTGGTGTTTTTATTGTTAAAAAATATTTTCCCGCAACTGGGCTTAAACATTCCGCTTATTATATTAAACAACGTGGTTTTCCCTGCACCGTTTGGCCCTACAATTCCGAAAACAGTTCCCTGATCTACAGAAAAGCTTACATTATTTAAAGCTTTCAGCCCCCCGAAGGTTTTGGATATATTCTCTGCAGTCAGGATTTTTTTATTCTTATTATCTTCCATACAATACCTTTTTCTCCAAAAAATCCGCTGGGCTGATATCTCATCATAAAAACAAGGAGAAGTCCGTAGAGAAGCATCCTGTAATTATGAATGGGTCTGAAAACTTCAGGAAGCATAATTAAAAGAACACTTCCGAATATCGGTCCTGCTATGGTGTTTTCGCCGCCAACCATGACCATCGCAAGAATGGTGACAGACACCTCAAATGAAAAATCATTTGCACTTATAAATCCCATGAAACTTGCATATAAAATTCCGGCAATACCTGCAAAGGCAGAACCCATGGCAAATGCCATTATCTTGAATTTTCTCGGATTTATACCTGAAACACTGGAAGCGGTCTCATCCTCTTTAATGGCGGAAGATGCAAGGCCTGCCCAGGATTTTTTAAACACGGCGCTGAGCAAAATGGTTAAAAGCACAAAAACACATATAAGGGCAAAAAAAGCCACCGGTGAAAGCATTTCGCCATGGTATTTGGGAAAAGGGATGTTTCCTATTCCCATGGCTCCGCCAAAATAGTTGATATTATTAAAAAAAGCCTGGACAATAAAATTTATACCTATGGTTGTTATGGCAAGAAAATCATCGCTCATCCTTAAACTTGGAAGCCCCAGGATAACTCCCACAAAAGTTGTTATCAAAACAGCCAGTACGGACGCTTCCACAAAACCCATGGAATATTTTGTTGTAAATATTGCAAAGGAATAAGCCCCGATTGCCCAGAAGGCAGCATGGCCAAGGGAGATCTGTCCGGCATAACCCACTATGATGTTTAAACTCAAAGACAGGATAACATAGATGCCTATGGTTGTTAAAAGCGTTATAAAATAAGCACTCATATTCTGAGATCCTTGAATAGTTTCATTATCCCTTCCGGGTTAAACAATAAAATTAAAATCATAAATATAAATGCAAGGGAATTTCTTGGAAGGGGAATATTAAACACACCTATTGCAAAGGTCTCAATTAATCCTATTATCAGAGATGCCCAGAAAGCCCCCCATATATTGCTCATTCCGCCCACAACAATAATTGCAAGGGATTTGTATGCAGGGACATCGCCCATTGACGGATAGACAGAGTTGAAATAGGCACCCACAAGCAGTCCGGCAAGTCCTGCAAGGGACGAACCAAATGCAAAGGCCATAAGCATTATTTTTTTTGAGTTTATGCCGCTTGCCTCAGCCATGTCCATATCCTGGGAAACGGCTTTTAAGGCAAGACCGAAACGGGTTTTTTCCGTTATATACCAAATCAGCAGAATAACGCTTACAGAGACGGCCATGACTGCAAGCTGGGACTGTCCCACAATAATCGGACCCACGTGGTACCGGGCATTGAAAAGCCCAGTTGGAAAAGATTTTATATATGGCCCGAATATCAGCCTTACAGATTCGGTAAGGCTTATGAACAGTCCTATGCTTGCAATTAAAGATATGATGGGGGAATGCCCGAGAAGGGGAAAATATACATACTGCTGTATGAATATGCCGGTTACTGCCCCGGCAATCATGGATGCGGCAATGGCTGCAGCAAAACTGCCCGTTGCAAGGTAAACATATAAACCAACATATGCCCCCACAACATAAACACCGGCATGTGCCACATGAATGATGCGCAGTATCCCGTAAATAAGGGCAAGTCCCATGGCAATCATCGCATAAACGCCGCCTATGGTCAGGCCGTTAACTATCTGCTGGAAAATCAATTTTATGTATCCCTTATCAACATTTCAATAACGGCCATGAGGCCGGTCCGGATTGCCCCGGGGCGGATGCCATATCCGCCCCGGGAAATCATATTAATCATGTACCTGCGGATGGCATATCCGCCTGAATCATTTTTAACATTAATTTCCAGATTAATTTCCAGGTGTTATGACTGATGAATCATCAACAACCCCAAAATAGGCAAACTGACCATTTGCAACTTTTTGTATCTGTACGGGTTTTACAACTTCACCATTTTTAGTAAACCCCTTGATAAGTCCTGTAACCCCGTTGAAATTTTTTGTTGCCGCAATTGCTGATTTTATCTTTGCAGCATCGGTTGAGCCTGCTTTTTTTATTGCTGCGGCAAGAATATTTACTGCATCGAAACTTGAAGCCCCCACCATGTCCGGGTCCATTTTGTATGTTTTTTTGTAATGGGAAATAAACCATTTTGCAACGGGTCTTGTATCATCCCTGTTTAAGTCCGTAGTGATAATTACACCATTTGCAGAAGCGCCTGCTATTTTCAGAAACATTGGTGAATCAAATCCTTCCTGGCCTAACAGTTGAGCTTTGATCCCGAGCTGTTTTGCCTGTTTTGAAGTCAGTGCACCGCTGGAATAGTACCCTGTGCAGTAAATAAGATCAGGGTGCAGTGCCTTGATCTTTGTCAAATACGGAGTCATGTCCTTTTCACCAAGGGCAAAACTTAAATTTGCAACAATTTTTGCTCCCTGTTTTTCCGCTTCATTGATAAAACCTTTTGAAAGCGCCCTTCCAAAATCATTATCCATGGTTAAAACTGCGATTTTCTCAGCATGAAGCCGTTTTGTTGCAACATAACCGCCTGCTTTTCCCTCCACACTTGCAAGAAATCCGACCCTGAATACATAACTGCCAGCCTTTGTTATATCGGGGTGAGTTGCATAGGCGACAACAAAGGGAGTGTGGTACCGCTGATAAATGGAAGCTGCAGCCCTTGTGGATGTACTGTATGAACCGCTGACAACACCTGCCACCTTATCTTCCTGAATGAGTTTTCTTGCCAGTGCAACGGCCTGCTGTGAGCTTGCAGCATCGTCATATACAACAAGTTTTACTATGTCCCCGTTAATCCCGCCTTGGGCATTAATTTTTTCAACAGCAAGCATTGCAGCATGCTTTGCACTTGTTCCATCAGCTGCTGCAAATCCCGTTAACGGAGCAAAAAAACCGATTTTAATCATTCCCTTTGCAAAAGCCGTACTGCCCAAAGAAAGGATGAAACACAAAATAATACCTGAAACCAGCCCTCTAATTTTCATAGTCACACCTCCAGATTTAAATTTGTTGAATTGTAAACTGTTTTCACAAAAAAGCCAAAAAATTTTATGCTAAAGAGAACTTCCTGTCAAGACAGTTCCAATCTTTTTTAATATTTTAGGATGCATTTCTCGATCTGCACTTAGGGAACTGGAAGAAAATAATATACGTATATCGTGCAGTACTTTTGTTCGTTTTCAAGGCGTGATGACAGGTGCATAGTCGAACTATGTGCCTGTTATCACAACAGAGAAAACGGGCAAAAGGGCAAACAGGATGCGTAAATTATTT
>WFQS01000637.1 GCA_015486915.1 Desulfobacteraceae bacterium | reverse complement strand
GTATTGACAGGAAATTTTATTGCATTACTATGTGTAATAAATACAATAAACTCATGAAAAATATTAAGAAATATCAACCATTTAATTCTTATAAGAAAGAGCTCTATTTTGACAAAGTAACAAATACTTTTTCTATGTTCGTTAAGAGGCATAGTAACGCAGTTCAGATCCGCCTCATGGCGGTTATAATAAAAACGGAATGGCCGGATCAGGTTGTCACATTCCGGCCGTAAAAAGAATAAGGATAATAAGATGAAAAATAAAATACAATTTGATAAATTAACTTTAAAATCCCAGGAAATATTTCAGTCTGCAAGTTCCATTGCATCCAATGGAAATAATCAGGCAATTGAACCGGTACATTTTCTAAAAGCGCTGATGGAAGACGATCAGGGCGTTGGAATTGCCATTATAACTAAAATTGGAGCTTCACCTGAAAAAATAAAAATGGAAGTTGATGCTTCCATAAACAGGCTGCCCCAGGTTACAGGCAGTGCTGAACATTATATTTCCGAACATTCGCGGGTGATGCTTGAATCAGCTTTTGTTGAAGCTGATAAAATGAAGGATCAATATGTAAGCCTTGAACATATTCTTATATCCCTTACTGCGTGTCCCGGAGATACAAAAACTATTTTAAAGAACAATGGAGTGACAAGGGATACAATCCTCAAAGTTTTAAAGGATATAAGGGGCAGTCAGTCAATAACTGACCAGAATCCTGAAGAAAAATACCAGGCGCTGAAAAAATTCGGCAGGGATCTTACCTTTCTTGCACGAAGTGGAAAACTTGATCCTGTTATAGGCAGGGATGAGGAGATTAGAAGGATTGTCCAGGTGCTGTCAAGGAGGCGCAAGAATAATCCCGTTTTAATCGGTGAACCAGGAGTAGGGAAAACTGCAATTGTTGAAGGTCTTGCCCAGAGGATTGTTGAAGGGGACGTATCTGAAAGTTTAAGAAACAGAAGAGTAATCGCCCTTGACATGGGAGCCCTTCTTGCAGGAGCCAAATTCAGGGGGGAATTTGAAGACCGGCTTAAGGCTGTTTTAAAGGAAGTAGAAGCAGCCGAAGGGGAAATTGTCCTTTTTATTGATGAACTTCATACCGTTGTGGGTGCAGGAGCTGCAGAAGGGTCAGTGGATGCTTCAAATATGCTGAAACCAGCCCTTGCAAGGGGAAGTCTGCGGTGCGTTGGCGCTACAACACTTAATGAATATAAAAAATATATAGAAAAAGATGCTGCCCTTGAGAGGCGTTTCCAGCCTGTATTTGCAGCTGAACCAAGCGTTGAAGATACTGTATCAATTTTAAGGGGGCTTAAGGAAAAATACGAGGTTCATCATGGAGTCAGGATAAGGGATGCCGCCCTTGTTGCCGCTGCCACTCTTTCCAACAGGTATATTGCAGACAGGTTCCTGCCTGACAAGGCCATTGATCTTGTGGATGAAGCAGCTTCAAGATTAAGAATCGAAATTGACAGCATGCCAATGGTGATCGATGAACTCCAAAGAAAAATCACCCAGGCTGAAATTGAAAAACAGGCGCTAAAAAAAGAAAAGGATGATGCATCAAAAGAGCGTCTTAAAAAACTTGAAAAAGAGCTTTCCGAATTAAAAGATCAGATTCAGCCCATGAAATTCCACTGGGATAAAGAAAAGTCCCTGATCCAGGAAATCGGAAAAATAAGAGAGGATATTGACAAGGCTCATACCAAAGCACAGATGGCTGAAAGACAGGGTAATCTTGAAAAAGTAGCCCAGATACGTTACGGAACAATCCAGCAGCTTCAACAGGATCTTGATAACAAAAAAATGGAGCTTGACCGATTCCAGAAAGACCGCAGGATGCTCAAGGAAGAAGTTGAAGACTCCGATATTGCAGAGGTTGTTTCCCTGTGGACAGGTATTCCGGTTTCAAAGATGCTCCAGGGCGAAAAAGAAAAACTTGTTCATATGGAAAACTATCTGTCGAAAAGAGTTATCGGACAGAAAAGAGCCATAAAAGCCGTGTCAGATGCCGTGAGAAGGGCAAGGTCAGGACTCCAGCCTGCTGACCGTCCCATCGGTACTTTTATTTTCATGGGTCCCACGGGTGTTGGAAAAACCGAGCTTGCAAAATCACTTGCCGAATTTATTTTTGACAGTGAAAATGCCATGGTTAGAATCGATATGTCCGAATACATGGAAAAACACTCCGTTGCAAGGCTGATAGGAGCTCCTCCCGGATATGTAGGTTATGATGAAGGCGGTTTCCTCACCGAGGCCGTGAGAAGACGTCCATATTCTGTTCTGCTCTTTGATGAAATTGAAAAAGCCCATAGTGATGTTTTTAATATTCTTCTCCAGGTTTTAGATGACGGGCGTCTCACAGACGGCCACGGCAGAACCGTTGATTTCAGAAATACCATTATAGTTATGACATCAAATGTCGGCAGCCGGTTTATTGAAGAATCCGGCGCATTATATAAGAATCATGGAAATGATGAGGGGATTCAGCGGGGGATTTTCCAGGCATTGCGGGAATCCTTTAAACCGGAATTTCTCAACAGAATTGACGAAATCATTATTTTTCATCAATTATCAAAGGAAGATATTAAAAAGATTGCCGACATACAGATCAATGATCTTAATGTACGTCTTAAAGACAGAAAGATTACGGTTGTACTGGATGAAGGTGCAAAAGATCTCATAGCCGAGATGGGATTCGATCCTGTTTTTGGGGCCCGGCCCTTAAAGAGAGTTATACAGCAGCAGATAGAAAATTCTCTTTCCATGGAAATTTTAAAAGGCAGTATTAAAAACGGCAGTTCAGTCAGTTTTACTGCGGATCCGGAAACAGGCAGACTGATCATTAAAAACTGTTAATTGATCGATAATTGATATCTCATCCTTGATATCTAAAGGTATATCAGATAGTATTCGGGGAGTCCCGGGCATTCTGGGACTCCTGATATTCCAGGTTGTTTTTCAGGTGGTTCAACGATTGATGAAGCAATTAAGGCGGATCAGCAGCAGAATGACATATTGAAGACATTCTTTATTGATCTTGAACCAATTCCAACACCATCAAAATATTGATAAAGCGAACCCAAAGGATCAAAAATATTTTTTGTCTTTTGTCAACAAACAGCAAAAATTTTTCTATAACTGCCGTGAGGCGGATCTGGATTGGCCCAGATTTGCCTCAAAGAATCAAAGATTCTGACAAAAAATGAAAGTCACACGTTTTTTTACAAAGACTTTCTTATAAAAATACTGCTCAAAGTGTCGACAGCGTAGCCCCCTGCGGGTGATAGATCCAGCCCATCAGGACACAAAGGCGATCAGGCATTTTGCCCTGCCGGGCGTTAAGAAGCGCAGGCTGTTTGAGGACATACTTGACCGCAGTTCCTGCGCTTTAGACCGGCAGGGCAAAATGCCCGCCGACTGTCCCGGGCTGGTTCTATCACCCGCAGGGGGCGGTTTTATGCCATTTCAACCCGCCGCATTTTCCGGAACTGCCGCATCAATCTGGCTGAAAAGCTCTTCATCGGTAAAATGCTTTAACACAATAGCGCCTGTTGGGCATTTTGCATTGCAAAGACCGTCTCCCTTGCAAAGTACCGGATTTACCATTGCCTTTTTACCCTTTTTTGTCTTGTGAAATTCTATTGCTCCATATTTACATGCTGTTATACATGCCCCGCATGCCATGCATTTTTTCTCATTGACTTCACATACAGCACCTGAAACCGTAACTTTATCATTGGAAAGAAGGGCTGTCACCCTGCCGGCAGCTCCATAGGCCTGGTTAATCGCCTCTGGTATATGCTTGGGATAATGGCAGGTTCCGCATAGGAAAACTCCATCAGTTGCAAAATCAACCGGTCTCAGTTTAACATGGGCCTCCTTGAAAAAATCATCCGGTCCAAGGGGAACATTATAAAACTGTGATACCTTTGTATTTTCTGCAGGAGGAATAACAGCGGCAGACAACGTCAGGTAATCTGCATCTATGGCAAGTATCTGTCCTAAAACCGGATCAGGAACACTTACCCTTAAAATATTTTTTCCACCCTCTTTGGCTGCTTCCACAACAGGCGGGTTTTCAGGCTCAAACCGGATGAATTTCACATCAGAATCAGCTGCCTGCCTGTAAAAATCCTCCCTTAACCCGTAGGTTCTCATATCCCTGAAAAGGATATAAATATCCATTTCAGGATTATCTTCCTTGAGTTTCAGGGCATTTTTCACTGCATGGCTGCAGCATACCCTTGAGCAGTAGTTCCTGTCTTTATTCCTGCACCCGACGCACTGAATCATCACAAGACTTTGGGCATTGATTACATCCTGATCTTTTTCAGATATCTTTTTTTCCAGTTCAAGCTGGGTTATGACCTTTTCATTTTCTTTGTAAAGATACTCATCGGGTTTATATTCATCGGCACCTATTGCAATTACAGTTGCTCCGTGGTGTATTACCCGTTTTCTTCCTTCGGAATTTACCCTTGTTACAAAATTTCCTATGTAACCTGAAACATCGATAATCTCAGCTTCGTGCAGTACATGTATCATGGGGTGCTGATAGACTTTTTTTATTTCCCCCTGCAGATATGACTGAACATTTATGCCCTCAAGTGTAAAGTGGAGCCTTTTTGCCATTCCGCCAAGTTCTTTTTCCTTTTCCAGAAGAAAAACATCATGGCCCTGGTTTGCAACGGAAAGTGCGCATGTAATTCCCGATAAACCACCGCCAACCACAAGTGCTGTCTTGTTAACCGGAAGGTCAATTTCCTGTAATGGCTCAAGATGACACACCCTGGCCACTGACATCCTTATGATATCCTTTGCCTTCTGCGTTGCAGTTTCCGGCTCCTTTGAATGAACCCAGGAGTTGTGCTCCCTGATATTTGCCATATCATAGAAGTACTGGTTAATTCCTGCTTCCCTTAAGGTGTCGCGGAATAAAGGTTCAAGTGTTCTTGGAGAACAGGCCGCAACAACAACACGGTTGAGGCCCTTCTCTTTAATCATGTCTGTTATTTCCCTTGCAGAATTGGTGGCGCATGAAAAAATCTGCTCCTGGGCAAATACAACATTGGGCAGGGTCAGGCAATATTCCACAGTGGAAGCGGTATCCACAACCCGCGCAATATTGGTTCCGCAGTGGCACACAAAAACCCCCACCCTGATATCTTCATTTGAAACATCCCTTTCCGGCGGATATGTTCTTTCACGGGAGAGTTGTCCCCGCCTGTAGTCAAGAAGTTCGCCACACTGGGAACCGGCACCGCTTGCCGTAAAAACCGATTCAGGAATATCCATGGGACCCTGGAATGCCCCGCTTACAAAAACGCCGGGATGAGTTGTCTTGATCGGATTAACAGGATCTGTCCTGCAGAATCCATGGGAATTAAGTTCTATTCCGAATTTATCCGCCATGATTTTATTATCTGCAGGATGGCCAAGGCCCACTGACAGCACCACAAGATCGAAATCCTCTTCCTTAACCCCGTCATTAAAAGTGGCATATTTTATGGTGACATTTTCTGTTTCAGGTATTTCTCTGCCTATTGATACGTAGCTTCTGATGAACCTGACACCTGGAAGTTCTGCAGCTCTCTGAAAATAAGGCTCAAAATCCTTGCCGTAGGACCGGATATCATTGTGAAATACCGTGCATTCCACATCATCGTAGTGGTCTTTTGTTAAAAGCACCTGTTTCTGGGTGTATGTGCAGCATACCGCCGAGCAATAACTGTTCTCACCCTCTTTAACACTTCTTGAACCCACGCATTGAATCCATGCTATTTTTTTGGGATGTTTAAGGTCAGATCCCCGGAGGATCTCTCCTTCATATGGCCCTGTGGCACACAGCAGCCTTTCATAGTCCATACTGGTTACAACATTTTTAAATTTCCCATACCCGTATTTATTTTTCAATGCTGGATTAAAAACTTCGTAACCGGATGCAAGAACAATGGCGCCCACGTTTATTTCTATTTTTTCAGGCTGCTGCTGAAAATCTATGGCATTATTTTCACAAACCGATTCGCAGATGCGGCATTTTTTTTCTTTAAGGAAGATACAGTTCTCATCTATGTATGTGATTAAAGG
>WFQS01000636.1 GCA_015486915.1 Desulfobacteraceae bacterium | reverse complement strand
TTTATAAGTTGAACGAGATTGCTTGTCTTCTATCCCATCTACTTCGTTGCATCAAAGGCCGAATACGTTGAGTATGCAACCTTTAATGCGCCTTGTACATGGGGTAGGAATTCTGCGCTATTTCTGTTCAACTTATTTCATCTCCGATCCTAAGTATATATCCCAAAACTGACGATACCCGCAACCCATTTGCATCTCCCCGATTTCCTGTTTTTTTGACAGGAAATGAGGAGTAAGGCTCCAATATACTCGTGTCTTATATGTCGTGTCTTATGCGGCTGTTTTATTTTAAATCAATGATACCTTTTTATGTATGGAATTACTAACAATATTTATTTTGGTCTTGAACTTTTATACTACAATGTGATATATACTTTATTAAAACATTTGCACAATGATCAATTATGTTTTTATTAATTTTTAATTATTCTGCAGGAGAAATCAGGTGAAAATAGTCTCAATAGCCATAAGTAAGAAAAGAGGCACAACTAAAAAATGTGTTGATACGGCATTGCTCATAGAGAATTTCGGGATCAAAGAAGATGCCCACGCCGGCGAATGGCACCGCCAGTTAAGCCTTCTTTCTGCTGAGCGCATTGAAGAAGCAGGCAAAGATGGCTTTAAATTACACTATGGGGATTTTGCTGAAAATATCGCCACAACGGGAATTGACTGGAAAACCCAGCCCATCGGCCGGAAATTCAGGCTGGGCCGGGATGCGCTTGTGGAAATAACCCAGATCGGAAAAGAGTGTCATAAAAAATGCGCCATTTATGCCAGAAGCGGTGATTGTATAATGCCAAGAGAGGGTGTGTTTGCAAAAATTTTAAAAGGCGGCACTATCACTGTAGGGGATAAGATTGAGAGGGTAGGGGACAAAATGGAGAGGATCGGCAGAAATGGCTGATTCAACAAAAAAAACATGGATTTTACTCACCGTCTGTTTTGCTGTGGCTGTGACATCCATTGCTTTTACAGCGCTTTATGCTGAAACAAATGACGGTACAACCTTATCTGAAAGAACACGCCCATCGGTAGATTTTCTTAATCGTTACCATGATTCACACATGGAAAATCTTCAATGTCTTGACTGTCACCATAAATATATTGATGGAAAAAATGTGCTTGATGAAGATGACCTTGAAGAGGGAAATCCCAATATACTCTGTTCATCCTGTCATACTGAAAAATCAAAAATAAAATTTACCAGGGCTTTTCATGAAGAATGTATTGGATGCCACGATAGATTGAGCGCAAAAGGAGAAAAAACAGGGCCAAGTCTTTGCGGTGAATGCCATGCAAGGCATAAAGTTGAAACAGGCAGTATAATGAATGGAGAGGACAATGGTTAAGGGAAAAAGAAAGCCCATGGATGAAATAAATTCCGTGATCTCAGTATATTCAAAAATTCTTGTTGTGGGGTGCGGAGGCTGTGTTTCCGTTTGTCTTGCCGGAGGGCAGAGGGAAGTTCTGGAACTTGTTGAAGATCTGAAAGAGTACAGCGGGAACACAAAGCAGTTTAAAACCTATACAGTTGAAAGGCAGTGCAGTCAAAATTTTTTATCCGAGCTTGACGATATGGCAGCTGTGTGTGACTGTATTATATCCATGGCATGCGGTGCCGGAGTCCAGTATCTTGCTGAACGGTTTTCGGAAATACCGGTATTCCCCGCTTTGAATACACTTGCCATAGGTGTTGACAGGGAAATAGGGGTGTATGAAGAAAAATGCAGGGCATGCGGAGAATGTGTCCTTGCTTATACCGGCGGAATCTGTCCCGTTACAAAATGTGCAAAAGGCCTTTTCAACGGTCCCTGCGGCGGGACAAATAAGGGAATGTGCGAAATCAACAAAAGCATATCATGTGCCTGGAATGATATATACCAGAGGTTAAGTGACCAGGGAAGACTTGACAATATACTCAAAATTCAGGAGCCCATGCAGTGGCAGAATCAGACCCAGAGGACAATCGTGCAGGATGCATATGCATCAAGGTATTCAGGTTAATCAATTCTTTGCTGATTTTTAATAACGGCCATGAGGCCAATCTGGTGGCTCTTAAACGGCCTTAAAGAATCAAAGATTCTGACAAATATAGAAAGCGCGTCAGTTACTCTGTCAGAAGCGAGCTCTTTCTTATAACGGCCATGAGGCCGATCTGAACTGCGTTACAGTGCCTCAAAAAATCATAGATTTTGACGAAAATAAAAAGAGCATCAGTTACTTTGTAAAAAATGAGCTCTTTCTTATAAACGGCCATGAGGTCGATCTGAACCGCGTTACTGTGTCTCTCAACGAACATAGAAAGAGAATCTGTTACTTTGTCAAAAGTGAGCTCTTCCAAATAAAAAAAAGGAAATAGATTATATATAGATGAACACAATAAATCCTGACAAAAAAGCATTAAAAAAAATCCTTGGAAAAAACAAGGCTAA
>WFQS01000635.1 GCA_015486915.1 Desulfobacteraceae bacterium | reverse complement strand
GTACAGTTTCTCAAAAACGGAGACTACTCTGAGATAAAAGCCATGGAAAAATTTGCCGGCCAGATCACCATAGAGCAGTATGGAGCAGGTAAGTTTGTAAGGGGAAAACCCTCGGATGAAGATGTAAAGGCAGGTAGAAAAGCCTGTGACAGAATTGCTGAAATCCTCAAAAAAGCAGAGCATGATCTTGTTATTATTGAGGAGGGCAATGTGGCGGTAATGTTTAACATAATCACAGAACAGGATCTTTTGGATCTTATTGACATGAAACCCGATAATGTCGAGCTTGTCATAACGGGCAGGGGGGCGACTCCTGCTGTCATTGAAAAAGCGGATCTTGTCACTGAAATGGCGGAAGTCAAGCACTATTACACCAAGGGTGTGATGGCAAGGGTCGGTATAGAAAAATGAAAAAACCAAAGGCCATTGCAATTTTGGGTACTGGTTCCGATGTTGGTAAAAGTATTGTTGCGGCAGCTTTGTGTAGATCCCTTGCAGACAGGCAAGTTAAGGTTGCACCTTTTAAAGCCCAAAACATGTCCAATAATTCCGGAATCACTGCCGAGGGCCTTGAAATGGGAAGGGCGCAGATTGTCCAGGCCGAGGCAGCAGGTGTGGCACCCCATGTGGATATGAATCCTGTTCTTTTAAAACCCACAGGTGAAAAAGGCTCCCAGGTGGTTTTAAATGGAAAGGCCTTTAAAAACTGCACGGCCATTGATTATTATGATAAGAAAAAGTCTCTTTTTAATGAGGTGTGCAAAGCCTATGACAGGCTTTCCGCCCGTTTTGATCTTATTGTGCTTGAGGGTGCGGGTTCCTGTGCCGAGGTGAATCTTATGCCCCTTGATATTGTTAATTTCAGAATGGCGGAATATGCAGATGCAGACGTTATTCTTGTGGCGGATATCCACAGGGGCGGTGTTTTCGGCCAGATCGTGGGAACCCTTGAATGTATTCCTGAGAAATACAGGAACATGGTAAAAGGTTTTATAATAAACCGGTTCAGGGGCGATATTTCTCTTTTTAAAGATGGTGTTGACTGGATAGAGAAAAAAACGGGAAAAGATGTTTTCGGTGTGCTGCCATGGTATAATCATTTCAGGATAGATGCTGAAGATTCCGTTGAAATTGAAAATTGTCAGAGTATATCCTCATCCATTGATAAATTAAAGCCTGCCATTGGAGTTGTGAAACTGCCGCACATATCAAATTTTACAGATTTCCATGCCCTGTCAAAAATCAAAGATCTCCAGTTGTTTTTCATTGAGGACCCCGCTGATTTTTCTAAATTTAAAGACAGGTTTAATGCCATCATTCTGCCGGGATCAAAAAACACGAGAATGGATATTCTCTGGCTTGAAAAAACCGGCTGGAATAAAATTATAAAACAATATGCTAAGTCACCTGATGGCCATGTTCTTGGGATATGCGGAGGTTTCCAGATGTTAGGGGAATATGTGGATGACCCGGAAGGTACTGAGGATAAGCCCGGCAAAACAAAAGGGCTTGGTCTTCTGCCGGTACAAACTGTCATAAAATCACCTAAAACCACAACGATAAGCCGTTTTTCCTGGAATGGCATGGGCGGTGAGGGTTATGAAATTCACATGGGTTTCACGGAACTTATTAAAGGATCTGCCCTGTTTAACGTTATTTCAAGGAACAGGGAAAAATGCAATGATCATGACGGGTGTATTACAGATGATAAAAAAATTGCAGGAACATATATGCACGGAATGTTTGATTCCGATGAAATAAGATCTGCATGGCTTGAACTTGTTGGTATAAAAGTTCCTGCCTCCGGTGTTTTTATGGACAGAAAAGACAGCACAAACTATGTTTCCTGCAAAGACAGGGATTATGCTCTGCTTAGAGAACATTTTGAAAAAAATATCGATTTTAATAAAATTGTAAAAGCCACGGGAATAACATTATAGTGGCCATAAAAATTTTTATAACCGCCATGAGGCAGATCTGAACTGCGTTCCAGCGCCTCAAAGAATCAAAGATTCTGACGAATATAGAAAGAACATTTGGGACTATGTCAAAAGTGAGCTCTTTCTTATAAAAAGAACCTTTAATAATAAGAGTTTCATTTTGTTGGAGGCCGCCTAAGAGTCTTTATACCGGCCTTATGATCGCTAATAAAACAGTAACCCAATAGCAAAGGGAGAAGCCATAGTGACATC
>WFQS01000634.1 GCA_015486915.1 Desulfobacteraceae bacterium | reverse complement strand
TCCATGGGTTTTGGAAATTTTGACTTTGCATAAACAGCATTAATCAATTGCTTTACATCCTGCTGACTTAAATCAACATTTTTCAAAATTTTTGTATTTGAGCCTGAAGCCAGCATTTTTTTTAATTTTTCAGCCTTGAGCATATCATAAAATTTTTTCATCTTTAAGGCTTCATAATCCTTAATTTTGTCATAAAATCCCTGAATTTCCAGTTTAACAGAGGGTTTATCCCTTAAAATTTCAGCAAGTGTATCGATTTTTTTATAATTTGCAGCATCTATTGCAGTGCTGCCGTATTTAAAATTTACAAAGGATAGCTCCTCGCCACCGCCAAACATGGAGCCTATAATGGAAAAAGGTGAAGTTACAACTTTTAAAATCAGATTGGAGATCATTTTAAAAACAATGGAACTGATCTTAAAGCTTGGATCATTTAATTCTCCTCTAACAGGCAGGTCAAGGTCAATCTGGCCTTTCCTGTTTTTTAAAAGAGAAATGGCAAGGGAAACAGGAAGAGATGTAGCTTTGTCACTTTTTACCCTGTCACCAAGGGTTAAATCATCAAAATTGATTTTATTATCCGAGGTCAGCTTATTTCCGTTTATTAAATATTTAAGATTTAAGGCAAGCTTTCCCTTTTTGATTTTATACCCGAGATATTTTGAAGAATATGGTGTAAAATTTGTCAGCTCAATATCTTTAAATGAAAGATTGATATCTGCAAATTTCTTTTTTGCAAGGGGGTTGATCTTCCCTTTAATTTCAAGTGGAGAAGACTGACCGTGAATCCCCTGGAGATGAAGTTCCGCCCTTGATTTCTCCTCTGAAGAAAGACCGGTCAATGAACCTGTTATTTTCTTCATATCTGCTGTAAAGCCGGGGTTGGTACTATAATCCGTAAAATTTATATCCCCATTCTGAAGAGTTACATTTTCAATACTTATATCCTTTGTGTCTGAATCAGGTTTTGCTTTATTTACCTTATCAACCTGCTCTGAAATTCCTGCAGTTTTTTTGACTTTTATTTTTTTTCCTTTTTGTTTTATTTCAACATTGTTTTTAAAAATACTGTTTAAATTTAACCGGCCTTTTCCGCTGATTATGATCCTTGAATAAAAATCCGTTAAAGATACATCTTTTATCCTTATTTTAACTGGATAGACTGAAGCCTCAATGCCTGAAAGATATAATGAATTACATTTGAAAAAATCCTTTGCACTCTGTTTATCAAGGCAGATGAAATTATTTAACGATGTCTGTCCCTTAAAATCAAACCTGGTTTTTTTTCTAACCTGATCCTTTAGATTCAGTTTTAATCTGCCCTTTGCCTGGATATTGCCGTCGGTGACAAGAACCCGGATGGAATTGGTAAAATAAGGCTGGAGGGATTTAATATCAATTTTCTTAAAATCAAGATCAAGGTCAGCTTTTAAAATTGATGGAATCAAATTTCCCTTTATGCTGATTTTACCTTTGTCATTGAAATCCATATTAATTGCCATGTGACCGTTTTCTTTGCCAAAATTTTTAAAATTGTCTGCTTTAATGAAAATATTGGAAAGATTAATATCTACATGGTCGTTATTTGTAAAATCCTTGAAAGCCAGATCAAATCCACTGAGATTAAGTGAATTCATGGTTACTTTCCAGGCAGATTTTTTTGTACCGGCCTTTGTATTTGTACTGGCCTTTGTGGAGGACAATTTGCTGACGGATTTCACCTGTACAGCAACCTGTGCAGCATGTTTCGTCCCATTAACTTGTTTATTGTCCGGTGAAATACCATCTTTTTTTCCAAGGGCACCCAATTGCATGGCATCTTTTGAAGGCAGTGAATGTTCCGGTATTGCAGTTTCGATTTGATCAGAATCAGGTAAAAACGCTCTTATAAGATTAATCTGACCGTCTTTAAACCTTTTGAACAGAATTTTTCCGTTTTTAGCAACAATATCTCCTGTGGTCATGGTTTTTTCCCCAGGATCAATAGTTGCATCCTTTATTCCGAATTCCGGGATATTTATGATCTCTTCCTTTGATTTAGAATCAAATACAGATAGAGACTTAATTGAAAAATCAGAAATATTTATCCTGCCTGCAAGAATATCAGAATTTGAGACATCAAGGCTTAATGCCGGAAATTTAATAATTTTTTCCTGGTCATGGCCCTCTATATCAGCATTTACGGCATTGAATTTTCCCTTTAAAAAAAGAGAATTCTTTAATTTTTTTCTTTTAAAATCCGCGTGTATATCACAATTAATGCCAAGGCTGACCACCTTTATGCTTGCCGGAATTGGAAGATATGCAAGATAATGTACAAGATCGATATTGGAAGTTGTAAGATCTGCATCTGCTGCAGGACTTCTGGTAAAGGGAGTGAATCCGGCATTAATATTTACTTTTGCCTTGTTTAAAACCAGCTTAATATTTATTTTTGATTTTTCATTTCTGTATTTTTTCTTACTGCTTAAAAAGGGTAGTGAAACAGAAATATCCTTTACAAGATGAGATATGTTTTCTTTATTGTCTTTAAATTTGATTTCACCGCGGGTTATTCTTAAATTTTTCAGGATAAAACCTGGAATTTCCTGTAAATTTTTCTTTCCTTTCCCACTATTTTGATCGAGGGAAACAGTGTCTGCTGAAATTCTGCCGGTGTGCTTACCGGAGTTCAAAAGATCTGAAAAATTAAATGACCCGTCAATGTTTCTTACAGGAAAAAAAGACGGCTTTTCAACAATAAAATCGGATACAACAGGGGTTAATGTAAAAAGTGAAGCAACACTCAAATTCACATAAATCCTGCCAATTGAACACAATATTTTTTTCTTTTTAATTCTCAGCCCATCAATTTCCGCCGTGAGTGAAAAAGGATTAACACTTATTTTTTCAATGGTAACTTCTCTTTGTAAAAAAGCACTTAATTTATCTTTTAAAATATTTTTCCCGATAACAGGCAGCAGAAAAAAGCCTGAAAGACCGTAAATCACGATCACGGCAATTAATGTATAGATCGTTTTTTTTGAAAAAATCCATGTATCCCTCATTGTATCTCCTTTTTCACAATAGTAAGAAATATAAGAATTGCAAATTAGTGCCTTACC
>WFQS01000633.1 GCA_015486915.1 Desulfobacteraceae bacterium | reverse complement strand
TTAAATATTTTCCGGTATATTACCTTCCGGACCATATATGGCGGACTTACGGCCTTCCTTATATGTTTTTTCCTTGGTCCATGGACAATACGAAAACTTACGGAAATGCACATAGGGCAGTTTATCCAGAGCGACGGACCGGAAAGTCATCTTGGCAAAAAAGGCACCCCCACCATGGGAGGGCTTTTAATACTTTTTGCAGTGGGGGTTTCTTCATTGCTCTGGACAAGGCTTACAAATCATTACATAGGAATAATTCTGCTTACCATGATGATATTCGGCTTTATAGGTTTTATAGATGATTATCTTACCCAGGTTAAAAAAAGGAACATGGGATTAAGTGCAAAGGCAAAGTTTTCCGTCCAGATCATTGCAGGTCTCGGAATAAGCTGGCTTATATATAAGTGTCCTGATTTCAATACAGAGCTGACTATTCCTTTTTTTAAGAATTTTTCACCGGATCTCGGGATCTGGTATATTGTTTTTTCGTGTTTTGTAATTGTGGCAACCTCAAATGCCGTAAATTTAACCGACGGGCTGGATGGGCTTGCAATCGGTCCCGTTATCATAGCTTCAGTTGCATATATGTTTTTTGCCTATGCTGCAGGCCATGTGAAAATAGCTGAATATCTCCAGGTAAAGCATATTGCATCATGCGGTGAAGTTGCCGTTGTATGCGGGATTCTTGGAGGTGCAGGCCTTGGGTTTCTGTGGTTCAATGCCCATCCTGCACAGATATTTATGGGAGATACAGGTTCCATTCCACTTGGAGCGGTCCTTGGCGTTATTGCCGTAATTTCAAAACAGGAAATTTTACTCATTGTGGTTGGAGGTATTTTTGTTATTGAAGCGTTGTCCGTTATTATTCAGGTCGGGTATTTTAAAATGAGCGGGGGTAAACGGGTGTTCAGGATGGCGCCCCTTCACCATCATTTTGAGCTTAAGGGCTGGGCTGAATCAAAGGTTATTGTAAGGTTCTGGATTCTTGCAATCACACTTGCCTTAATATCTCTGAGTACTTTGAAAATAAGGTAGCAGATATTGGAAGACAAAAAATACATACTTGTGGCAGGTCTTGGAAAATCAGGTGTTTCCATTGCAAAATTCCTCAAGGAAAAAGGGGAAAATATCATTGCAACGGATATTGATCCTTCAATGGCTGTTACTGCGGCAGAACTTGAAAATAAAGGTATAAAAACGGAAATAGGTTTTCATAGAACAGAGACTTTTCTGAATGCAGAAAAAATTATAGTAAGCCCTGGGATTCCCTTAAACAATAAATATCTTGCAATGGCCGTACAAAAAGGAATTCCCATTACAGGGGAATTTGATGTTGCAGCGGAATTCATTGATATTCCGGTTATAGCTGTAACAGGGACAAACGGAAAAACAACGGTAACAACCCTGATAAGTGAAATGCTGACAAATTCAGGATTAAAGGTTTTTACATGCGGTAACATCGGAACCCCTTTTGTTGAATATTTCATGAAAGATGAAAAAGCAGATATAATTGTTGCGGAGGTGAGCAGTTTTCAACTGGATACAGCGGGAAAATTCTCACCGGATGTGGCAGTGCTTTTAAACATCACAGAAGATCATATAAACAGGTATAAGGATTTTTCTGCTTATTCAGACTCAAAGTGGAGTATTTTTAAAAATCAGTCGCAAAATGATATTGCAATAATAAACAATTCAATTAAAGAAGCTGAAAAGCACCTTAAAGTATTGAAATCCATTCCTGTATTTTTTGGAAGGGAAAATATTTATCCGGAAAGGAAAACAGCTATTATAAAGCCTGATAAAATCATTATTGATAATTTTTCCATAGACAATATGAACGTAAATAAAATTTCAGTCATCGATATTTCAGGTGCAGGTCTTAAAGGAGAGCACAACAGGGAAAATATGGCTGCGGCCTTTCTTGCCTGCCTTGCAGCTGGGGGAACAATCAGGGGAATGGAAAAAACCATTAAATCATTTAAGGGGCTTGCCCATAGAATAGAATACGCAGGAACAATAAACGGAGTTGATTATATTGATGATTCCAAGGCCACCAATCCTGATGCAGTTGTAAAGGCATTGGAATGCTGTGGGAACAATATCATTCTTATTCTTGGCGGCAGATCAAAAAACACGGATTTTTCGTATATGGAACAGGCCGTAAAAAAAAGAGTGAAAAAGATAATTTCAATGGGGGAATCAAAAACACAGATAAAAAATGCGCTTGCAGATATATGCACAACTGTGGAAGCAGATACAATGAAACAGGCCGTTGGCACTGCTTATAAAATTGCTCAGCCAGGCGACACAGTGCTTCTTTCTCCTGCCTGTGCAAGTTTTGACATGTATGAGAGTTATTCGGCAAGGGGGGATGATTTTATCCTCAATGTAAAACTAAAAAGCAGAAACAAAAAAAACCGAAAACAAACCAAAAAATAGTGTTTAAGAAAGTACAATTATGAAAATAGAAAAATTATTACATCCTTTTTTCAGCGAATCAGCCATTCTCTTTCCGGTTCTTCTGCTTTCCGGTATGGGAATCATAATGGTTTACAGTGCAAGTTCAGCACTTGCCCTT
>WFQS01000632.1 GCA_015486915.1 Desulfobacteraceae bacterium | reverse complement strand
CAACAGGTTTCAGCAGGAAGCCCTTAATGCCAAGAGATGCAGCCTTTTCCTGTGACATGGTTTCACTGAATCCTGTACAGAGCAAAATGGAAATATCAGGACGTATTTTGATGAGTTCCTGTGCCAGTTTATCCCCTGACATATTGGGCATGGCCATATCGGTGATAATTAAATCAAATTTATTTGGAATTTTTTTAAAAAGTTCAAGGGCTTCAATGCTGCTTGAGCGGGAAGTCACTTTATATCCCAGGTTTTCCAGTATTTCTTTTTCCATTTTAAGAATTTCAATTTCGTCATCAACAAGCAGAATGTGACCGGTTCCTCTTTTGAAAGGCAACTCCGTTATGACCTTGCCTGCATCAGAATCACTTTTTATGACCGGCAGATAAATATTAAATATCGTTCCTTTGCCAGGTTCGCTGTACACATTTATAAAACCTCCTGCCCCTTTTACAATACCGTGGACAACAGAAAGCCCCATCCCAGTTCCCTTTCCTTTTTCCTTTGTGGTAAAAAATGGATCAAATATTTGTTTAACAATTGTTTTATCCATACCGATACCGGTATCTTTGACACTTAAACAGGCATAATATCCGGGATCCATATTGCGGCACAATGCATCGTTTTTATCTATTTGAATTTCTTCAAGGGATACCTTTATTTCTCCTCCGGTATCTGCCATGGCATGAAAGGCATTTGTTGTAAGATTCATCACAATCTGGTGAATTTTAGTGGGATCGGCTTTAATCACCCCGCATTGGGGATCTATATCCTGTTTAATATCAATTGTTACGGGGATTGTAGCTCTGATCAGCTTTAACGCCTCCTTGATAATGGGCTGCATTTTCATCAATTTTGCTTCACTGCTGTCCTGACGGGCGAATGTAAGGATCTGCTTTATAAGGTCAGAGGCTCTTAAACAGCTTTTATGAATTGAATTCAGGCTGTTTTTCCATGGGTTGTCTTTATCTGCAGCCTGCATCATCATCTCGGTATAACCAATAATGGGAAAGAGAATATTATTGAAATCATGGGCAATTCCACCGGCAAGTACTCCAATACTTTCCATTTTCTGGGACTGCTGTAATTTTTTTTCCATCATAATATCATCGGTTATATCCCGTTTAACCGCCACAAAATTTGAAATTTCTCCGGATTGATCAAATACTGGTGAAATGGAGGTTTCCTCAGTATAAAATGAGCCGTTCTTTTTCCGGTCGATAAATCTGCCATGCCAGATATTTCCCGATGTGATTGTCTGCCACAAATAATAATAAAATGCCTTATCCTGTTTCCCGCTTTTCAGGATACGTGGATTTTCTCCAATGGCTTCTTCTCCTGTATAGCCTGTTATTTTTTCAAAAGCAGTATTGACATAGAGAATATTACCATCGAGATCCGTGATGACAATCGCCTCAGCCACATTCTCAATTGCTGCAAGAAGGCGTTTATGATCTGATTCAGCCTTTTTACGTTCTGTTATATCAACTATACTGCCGTCGTAACGTACAATTTTACCATTTTCATCATAAACAGCACTTGCTGAGCTTGATACCCATATATGGGAACCATCTTTACATTTTGCCTGCAGTTCAAAATTTTTAATATATCCTTTTTCCCGGATAATTTTTTCATACCTGTGCCTGTACTCAGGATTTACATAGAGTTGATTTTCAAGATCTAAAACAGCGGAAAGAAACTCTTTGGGAGAAGAATAGCCTATTGTCCGGGCAAAAGCGGGATTGACATTGATGAAACGTCCCTCAGGTGTTCTCTGGAAAAAACCTTCAACAGAATTTTCAAATATGCTCCTGTATTTTTCTTCGCTTTCCTTAAGTTTTCTTTGTGCCAAATTTTTCTTTTCAAGTATTTCATTCATTGAAACAGCAATATCCTTAAATTCCTTAAATGGAATATTTTCTATATCCACTCCTGAATTTTTTTCACCTGCCTGTTTTAAATTTGATAAACAATTATTAAAAGACTCAAAAATCTGATTTGAAAAACGCCTTGACCAGAAATAAATCAAACAGAATAACAACAGCAAAATAAATGTACCCCGGATAAGACCCTGTTTAAATTTATTATTTAATTTAGCTCTGTTTTGTGCAATGACTTTATCAATTGTATCAAGATAGACGCCTGCCCCGATAATCCACTGCCATCTCGGAACTCCCTTTACAAATGAAATTTTAGGGAATGGAGTTGACGTATTTAATTTTTTCCAGGAATAATAAACAAAACCTTTGCCGTGATTTTTAACAATTTTACCCATTTCCTGTAAAATTTTTATTCCATTTGGATCCGTAAGGTTCCACACACTTTCAGACCCCATGATGATTTTACCATTTGAAAAAAGAGCATCTCCTTTATAGGTACTTCCAAAAAAACACCCTTCATTTCCAAACCTTAAATTGGCGACAAAATTAAGAATCTTGTTTTTTATTTTTTTTTCATATTTATAAGAATAAGCACCTGTCCCGATATACCAGTTTAACGGCTTGAAATATTTTACAAAAGAAATCTTAGAAAATGTCATGGATGGATCCCGGCCGGGTACAGGCCAGAAAGCTTTAACAAATCCCTGTTTTTTCTCTTTAATAATTCTTATTTCATCTTTGATGGGAAAATTACCCTTTCCATCGTTAAGATCCATAACATTTTTCCCCTCCAGTGCGGGTCGTACCGGGTATAGCTGCTCAATTCCATCCATTGACACAGCAAAATAATATCCTTCTCCATTGTCAAATCTAACTTGAGACAGGGCATCTTTAATCATATTCTCAATTTCAGGGACACTTTTTATGGCAGCGTTCTGCTGATAAATGGTCTCAGCTGTTTCACAGGCGTTATTAACCCTTTGCCTGATTTCAGTCTTCAACTCCTGTTCAGCGAAATTTCTCATTTTATTTATAAAATCTACGACATTTGTTACCTGCTGCTGCAACATTAATTTTTGTGATTTAAGATAGTTGGCACGCAAAGATGCCGACTCAGACCTGAACGTGGAATACTCACCATATATAAATAAGAGGTACCATAATCCAATGGAAATCAGGACAATAGAAATCAGTTTTTGAACAAATTTGGAATGAATACTTTTGGAATGAGTATCTGATGTATTGCTATGCATATTCCTCCTGTCTTCTTCACAGAACTTAAGACTTTAATTTTACGGTCAGTTCAGATCGGCCTCATGGCCGTTATATGAAAGATCTCACTTTTTACAAAATAACCAATACTCTTTCTATGTTCGTTGAGAGGTACTGTAACGGAATTCAGTTCTGCCTCATGGCAGTTACAAGGAGATCCCGGTCATTATACACCATGTCAATTAGTTTTCCACCTGTTGAGTTTCTCAAAAGCATTTTCTGCAGTTTTTACAAGTGTTTTAATATTTACAGGTTTTACAAAATAATCATCAAATCCCGCTTCCCTGCACTCTGCAAGTTCAAAAAGAGAGGCATATCCGGTCATTGCAAAAATCATTGCCATCGGCACGGTTTTTCTAATTGCCCTGCACAATTTTATTCCGTTCATTTCCGGCATATTAAGGTCTGTAATGATTACATGGATATTTTCCTTTTGAATTATTTTAAGTGCCTGATCACCGTTTTCCGCTGTTTTTACCTCATAACCTTCACGTGAAAAAACAAGTGTCATCAGGTTGGTAATAGCTTCTTCATCATCAACAATCAATATCTTTTTCGTAGTCATATTCGCTTCTCCCTGTTTTTGAACTACCTGTATATTTTACATATATGGGTACCAGTCATCATCCCGAAGGTTGTCAACTTTTAACACAGCTACTTCACTGGTACCTGTGTCAAACACAATTTTACGTCCTTTTTTCCCGCCTGTATCTTCCGATATAATGGAAATCTTTTCCTTTATCAATATCTTTCGGGCTATATCAATATTGTCTCTGCCAGTATCCATATCGGATTTGTCAGGTCTGCATGCTCCTCCGAATATCTGGGCTTCAAGGTGTTTCTTTTTATATCCTTGTCTCTGCATCATCCTTATCAGTGTAATAACGGCAACATTACCATACAATGCTGTTGTTTTTCCTTTCGCAGCCATATATGGCAGTTGAAAATGATTCATCCCGCCTTTTTGTTGTTTTTTATCATAAATGCACACAGAAACTCCTGACCCTGTAACAGTGGATATAACAACGGAATGATCAGGCACAAAGATATATCCTGGTCTTAAAAAATAATGTGTCCGCCCTGAATTATCAGAAGAATAATTGTCTTTGTTGATCATTTCGTCAAACCTTTTTTATTCATGGTTTCCGGTATCCGCCCGGCAGGACAGTTTTTAAACCATGCTCTAAGCCGTGAATATTCTCTGAAAGACCTGTGAAAAAAAAGCCTCCTGTATTTAATGACCGGCAAAGACCAGTTACAACATTTTTTCTTGTTTTCAGATCAAAATATATCATGACATTTCTGCAAAAAATAATATCATATGTATCAAATGGTTTATCAGAGAGAAGGTTATACTTTGCAAATTGAACATGCTGCGTAACTTCGGGTTTAACTCTTACATAATTTTTCCATCTGTTTTTTCCTTTCTGGAAATATTTATACAGAATGGAACGTGGAACATTTTTCACTCTCTGCACAGGATAAACGGCTTTTCTGCACTTTTTGAGCATTGTATCTGAAATATCCGATGCAAATATGGAAAATTTAAAGGAATATTCAAGTAATTGAACGGCAATTGAAAAAGCTTCTTCTCCGCTGGAAGATGCAGCACACCATATTTTTAAGGGTTTGTTATTATCAAGGGTGTTTACAAGAAATTCAATATGTTGATTCTCCCTGAAAAAAAAAGTATGATTTGTGGTGACTTCATCTATAAATTCGTTAAATTCATCATTGTTGTCAGATAAGAGACGAATATAATCTGACACTGACGATATTTTTGTTTTCCGCATTCTCTTTACAAGCCTTGCCATAAGCAGGTTGTATTTTTTTTCATTAAGGACAATACCTGATTCCCTGTAAACAATACCTGATAATTTAATAAATTGTGCCCGTGTGAGTTTTTTCGTTTTTTCACTGCTGACAACTGCCATGATTAACCTGCCTCTAAGATGGAGACCGCTTTACCGGCAATTGCATCAACATCCCTTATATAATCCACGGCACCAATATTTATTGCCTCCTTTGGCATACCGAATACAACGCAGGAAGTTTCATCCTGGGCAATATTTACGGCACCGGCCTTTTTCATCTCAAGCAACCCCTCTGCACCATCTTTACCCATGCCGGTAAGAATAATTCCCATTGCATTTGCCCCTGCATATCTTGCTGTGGATTTAAACAGAATATCTGCTGCAGGACGCTGATAATGAACAAGGGGACCATTTTTTATTTCCACAAAATATACTGCCCCGCTTCTTTTAAGCAGCATATGATAATTTCCAGGAGCTATGAGAATCAAACCGTTTGTGATTGTGTCTCCGTTTTTTGCTTCCCTGACATCCATTACGCATTGTTCATTTAATCTTTGTGCAAAGGATGTGGTAAATCTTGCAGGCATATGCTGAACAACAAGGGTTCCGGGAAAATTTCCGGGCAGCCGTGTTACAACTTTTCTTATTGCTTCGGTTCCTCCGGTGGATGCGCCAATGGCAACGATCTTATTTGTTGTGGCTGCAAGGGCTCCTGAGTTCATAACTTTATCGGAGATTTTTTTCTGTCCGCCTAATTTCCTTCCAATGGGCCTTGCGCCGTAAACCGCCCTGATTTTTTCAGCAAGCTGAATGCTCATATCCCCCACGGAATAGGCTTCACATGGTTTGGAAATAACCTCAAGTGCTCCGATGGAAATGGCCTCAAGGGCAAGTTCACTTCCCTTTGAAGTCAAAGAACTTACAATTATTACAGGCAGGGGATAGTACTTCATCAACTTTTTTAGAAATGTTATGCCGTCCATGCGGGGCATTTCAATATCAAGGGTGATCACATCGGGTTTAAATTTTACTATTTTATCCCTTGCAACATAGGGGTCAGGAGCTGTACCTATAACTTCTATCCCATGCTGTTTTGACAATTGTTCTTTAAAAACTTTTCTTACAATTGCAGAATCATCCACAATCAATACTTTTATGTTCCGGGGCATGGAAAATTCTCCTGTTGGAATCTATTGCAATGACAGGGCAATTCCCATCATTGAACCGGGTGTTTCAGCAATGGTAAACAATTGAGATTCAAAAATTTTTGAAGCATCGACAAGTTCAGGTATACTGAGTTCAAATGGAATTTCCGCATCTATTTTGCTCAATGCATTACCGCATATCATATTCAGCATCTCTATTAATGTACCGGAAAAATAGTCGGAATTCAGGTCTTCCTTTGGCTCACCAATAAAATTTTCAGTTATCTCTCCAAGAAGATCATTTGAAATAACAAGAATGAAACATCCTGAAACAGAACCGGAAAAATTTATTTTACAGGCTGAACTGGTTTTATTGTTGTTCATTCCGCTTTGGGTAATAGTTAATTCTTCCCCGATCTCAACTGGCAGATAAAACATGGTTTCCATCACTTCAGAAATCGAGATTTTCATCGCTGTCATAAGAGGTTTCATCATAATTTGTTTCTCCAAGTATATCTTTTATAAGATCCCTGATATCTTCAGGGGTAAAGGGTTTTGTAATATAACCCGCCGCACCGGAGTCCATAAACTCTTTAATCTTTGATTTACTGCCCTCTGTGGAGATGACAACAACCGGGATATCCTTTAAAAGCTCATCTTTTTTTATTGATTGAATAAGTTTCAGTCCGTTCATCACAGGCATATTATAATCGGTTATTACAATGTCAACCCACTCATTTCCCATGAGTTCCACAGCCTGTTTTCCATTTGCCGCTTCAAAAATTTCCGAAGTTCCGTAACCTGCGGCTTTCAGTGTTCGTTTGATCACAGAACGCATGGGCAGTGAATCATCCACTATCAGTATTGAATATGCCATATTGTTGTCCCGTATTTATTGTTTTTGCGGCAGGAGTTTATTGATTTCCTGCTCTATTGATAGGTGTGAGATTCTTTATTTCTTCCATAAGTGCATTAAGAGTTATCATATTTTTATCTCATCTGATCCCGATGTTTTTACATAAATATCACCGTTTGCAATTTCAAGTCTTATTGTCCGGTTTACATTCCCGCCAATATCCTGTTTGTCAATAAGCACCCTGTTTTTGAAAAATATTTTTTTAAGGGCCATGTAATTTCTTTTACCAATATTAAAAAATCCTTTCTGATCAAGGATTTCCGCTCCCCCTGCAACATATATTTTTATACGGTTCTTGGCACCGCCTAATTTATAAACAGCCTTAAACAGCCTTGGTATTCCGGTATCGGCAAACATATACGGATTTGCACCAGCTTTTTTTTTATCAAGCAAAGACTCGGGCAGCATATAGTGAAGAATTCCTCCTGCCCCTGCAACAGGATCATATATTGCAAGTCCGATACATGAACCAAGGGAATAAGTGATAATGGAATCACTATTTTTACTGCTCACCTTCATATCTGCAACACCAACAATATGTTTCAAAAAATATTCCTTTCATATCACAGCCATAAGGCCAGTCTGCTTTTACCCGGATCAATTATCCCGGGATACAAGGTTAAAAATTCCAAGAATATCAAGTATCAGGCCTACCTGGCCGTCTGATAAAATGGCGCCGCCTGCCAGTCCGTCCACATTTTCAAGACCTGCGCCAAGGCTCTTGATGACATATTCATCCTTGCCAAGAAGCTCATCAATGAGAAGAGCTTTTCTTTCTCCCTTTGATTCAACCACAACAACAAGACAGTCATGAATGTCTTTTTTTCCCGTACCCGTGGAATAAATTTCATTCAGCCGGATTAATGGAATCAAACTGCCCCTGTCACTTATCATTTCACCCT
>WFQS01000631.1 GCA_015486915.1 Desulfobacteraceae bacterium | reverse complement strand
CTGTAAAGGCGTACAGGATGCTCAGGGATCACGGCCATGAGCCTGACAAAAAGAAAACTGCACTGGCATTTCTTACCTATGCACTTGGCAGGCCTGCCACCCATTACAATTTTCTTCCCCAGCGCCCACAGAACCCCTTGAAGAAGGATGTTGAGACCGGTTCCGGTCTTTTTACAGGAAGGGTTAAAATAGACAAAAAACCTTATTTTATTACAAGGGAAGCACTTCTAACCAATGATCTTTTAAGAATTGGGTATGAAGATGATAAGGGGCATGCCATCCAGAGGGTTACAAGACCTGTTCCCAAAAAAGGAAAACTTGTCCTTAAACAGGGAAAAAAAGGAAGACTCCAAAAGGGAATGCCGGTTTTTATTGTTGACAGAAAGGAAAGCGATATTGCACTTTTAATTAAACAACTTGAAGCAGAACTTGCAAAAATTCAACGCCCCCATGTAATGCCGTTTGACATTGAATCAATTGGTGGACCTAAATCAGCATTGAAAAAAACAAAAGCAAAAAAAATCATCAATTCCATTAAACCTTTGGATATTGTTTTAGAAAGAAATTCTATTGATCTTAACCGGTCAGGCCTGAGCCGGCAGAACCGTTTTCGGCAGGCTTATTCCCGGAAAAAAACACAATTTCAAAGGGACAACAACGGAAAAAATAACGTAAAAAATTACGCCCTGTGGCTTACAAACGAAAATATTGAAAGAATCCCGAAAAAGGCAGTTAAAAATATCTGGTGGTGGCTGCCGCCTGTAATCTGGCCTGAAAAGGACGAGCAAAACTGTTTTGACCTTGTAAATAAAGTATTGGCAAAACAGGGACGCTTTTTTGTCCTTAATATTCCATGGCAGATATCCTTGTTTAACACCCATTTTAACACCCCTGACAAAGGCACAACCGAAAAATACATTACTGATAAATATTCAACTGGTAAATTCACAACCGGTAAATATAGACCTGGGAAGTATACAAATAATAAATACAAATACACATCTCATCAAGCAACTAAAACAGGCAAAGCCAAAGGACTTTCTCTATGGGCAGGCCCTTTCTGCAATATCACAAATTCTGCCTGTATTCATACCTTAAAAAACATGGGATTTTCAGGTGCCATTGTAAGCCCTGAACTTGATCAGAACACTTTTTCAGCCCTTCCGAAATTTTCGCCTCTGCCCCTTGGTGCCGTTATTAAAGGAAACTGGCCTCTTTCAATATCGCGTACCATTTCAGATGATATTAAGCTTGATCAACTTTTTTCAAGCCCAATGGGAGAGAATTGCTTTGTTTCTAAAAAAGATGATAATTACTGGGTTTTTCCAGGATGGCAGCTCGATATCAGCACGAAAAAAGAGGAAATGATAAGGGCAGGTTATTCTGTTTTTATAAATATGAATGAAAATATACCCAAAAAAATAATAATGAAAAAAAGACCGGGCCTGTGGAACTGGAAGCTTCGCCTTTTATGAAAGAGGTCAATAACAAATGGATTTTCTGATTGTGAAAAGGCCTGGAAAACATCCTTATCCATAGTTGCAGAAATTAGAAGTATCCAGGAAAAAAGGAATAGTTTACCTGTATGTAAGAATACGCCTGAAATTACGACCCTTGACAATTGATAAAAAGATTGCCTGGGAAAGAAAAGGAAACCTACTCTTTGGGCACAAATTATGAAATAAACTGATGAGAATCAAATAATTTCTATACCTGTATTCAATATTTCATTTGCAAAAGGATTTAAAGTATGGAAGTCGGATTCCCTGAATGGATGTGGTTCAATTCTATTATCAAATTTCCGTCTAAGTTTCATTAATTGAACTTGCATATCAAAAGAATCATCAAGGTTTTTAAAAATGATCGCCAAATCAATATCACTATCTTCTTTTATATTACCTTTAGCATAGGAACCAAAGATATAGGCCTTTTGGATATTCGGATCTTTTTTTCTTAGGAAATTAATATATTGACGAGCTATTTGAGAAGCTTTGCCTTGATCCATTTTCTAAACTCCTTGATAGAGAGAACCCATTTTTCTGTGAATTTGGTCGTACATTTTCTATAGAATTCTCTTTTATAGTCATCATATCTTCCACGTATATTAAAGGTAGATATGGTATCCAGGATATCTTTCTGGTCATCATCAAGTATCAAATTCCCTTTTTCGGCAAGACGAACAAGATCATGAATAAAAATAGGATTTTTTGCATTGTTTTTTACATACCAGGCTTTCAGTAATTTTTCTAAAACCAGATGCCCTATAAATAAAGACCAAGTGTAGTCCCCTTTTTCGAACAAATGCGTCATTGCACGAAAATCATCATCAGAACTATCAATCCAAAATTTGATATGTCATTAGTATCCATAAGTAATAACATACAGTATGGTGGGAAACTTGACAATAATTTTTATTTATCAGCAAACAGAGGGGGCTAAATGAGTTCTTGTTAATCAATCATATCGTAGAGGAGTTTGATCTCCTTCTGCCATATTGATGGATCAGGTGTCTCAAGCACCATTGGAATATTGTCAAAGCGTGGATCGTTCATGATGAATTTAAAGGTATCAAGCCCTATAGAGCCCTTTCCAATACTCTCGTGCCTGTCTACACGACTTTCAAATTTTTTCTTTGAATCATTCAGGTGGATGGCCTTTAAAAAGTTGATACCGATAATTGAGTCAAACTGCTCAAGGGTTTTTTCAAAAGCACTGCTGGTTTTAATATCATACCCTGCTGAATAAGTGTGGCAGGTGTCAAGGCATACACCCACCCTGTCCTTGTCCCGGACATTTTCAATAATTTTTGCAAGATGCTCGAATCGATATCCCAGATTGGTACCCTGACCTGCTGTATTTTCAATAACTGCTGTAACACCTGTTGTCTCGCCAAGAACAATATTTAAGGATTGTGCAATCCGTTCCAGGCAGAGATCCGGATCTATTCTGTTCAGGTGGCTTCCGGGATGAAAATTCAGGTATTGAAGTCCGAGGTTTTCACAGCGCTGCATTTCATCAAGGAACGCTGTCCTTGATTTTTCAAGGGCATCCTCGTCCGGG
>WFQS01000630.1 GCA_015486915.1 Desulfobacteraceae bacterium | reverse complement strand
GTTTACCTGTACCGGAACTAAGGATCGAAAAGTTTATAAAAAAAATATAAAAAGCTTTGTACCAAAAAACATATAATAAAGCAAGAAACTTGCCAGGTATGTTGTTCCTGATATCACCCATGGATACAAAGCCTGGTTCCCTGCCAGCAGGAAAACAGAAACACATTGACATGAGGTGCAATTAAAGTTAAATAGTAAAATTTTATTAATCGTGTTTTACAAGGAGATTTTATGATTACAGAACCTGATTTTGCAAAAACAGGCGGACTTGTACCTGCAATTGCCCAGGACTTTGCAACGGGAAAAGTGCTCATGCTTGCCTATATGAATGAAGAATCCTGGAAAGAAACCCTGAAATCAGGTATGGCAACGTATTTCAGCAGATCAAGACAGACATTGTGGAAAAAAGGAGAAACTTCAGGCAACCTTCAATTGATAAAGGAGATCAGAATAGACTGCGATAATGACACTGTGCTTTTAAAGGTTGAACAAAGGGGTGGGGCAGCCTGTCACCTTGGTTATGGAAGCTGTTTTTTCAGAAAACTGGACCAGAAAGGTGTGGCCGAGATTGTGGAAAAAAGGATCTTTGATCCTGAAAAAGTATATAAACGGACATGAGGCAGATCTGCACTGCGCTTCTTTGCCTCAAAAAATCAGAGATTTTAACGAAAATAAAAAAAACTTTTGTGACTATGCCAAAAATGAGCTCTTTCTCATAAACTGCCATGAGGCAGATCTGAACTGCGTTACTATGCCTCTCAACGAACATAGAAAAAGTATTTGTTCCTTTGTCAAAATAGAGCTCTTTCTTATAAAAAAATTAGAGAAAAAATTCAATAAATAATAAAGGTAGAATATAATGCAGAAAATAATTAAACTTGGAATTCCCAAAGGCAGTCTTCAGGATGCCACCATTGCACTTTTTAAACGTTCAGGCTGGAACATAAATGTAAACGGCAGAAGCTATTTCCCGGATATAAATGATGACTCCATTTCATGCGCCCTTTGCCGTGCCCAGGAAATGGCCATAAATGTGGAAAGCGGAGTGATAGATGCCGGGTTAACAGGCAAGGACTGGATCGCAGAATATCAGTCTGATGTTCATGTTGTTTCAGACCTTGTTTATTCCAAGGTAAGTGCACGTCCGGCAAGATGGGTTATTGCAGTTGCCGGGGATTCTTCCATTAACTGTCTTGAGGATCTTGACGGCAAGACAATTTCCACTGAACTTGTAAGATATACAAAACGTTTTTTTAAGGAACGTGATATTGAAGTTACAGTTAAATTTTCCTGGGGTGCCACTGAAGCTAAAATTGCCGCAGGCCTGGCAGATGCCATTGTTGAAATCACAGAAACCGAAAGTACCATACGTGCCCATAATCTTAAAGTTATCCATGAAATAATGCAGACTAACACACAACTTATTGCCAATAAAAAAGCATGGGAAAATCCTGCAAAAAAGGAAAAAATACAACAGATTGCCCTTCTTCTGAAAGGCGCCCTTTTGGCGGGAAAACTTGTTGGTCTGAAAATGAATGTGAGTGAGTTAATCATAGAAAAAATAGTTAAGCTTCTACCCAGTTTAAATGCCCCTACAATTGCACCCCTTTACCAGTCTGACTGGTTTTCCGTTGAAACCATTGTGGATTCAAGTGTTGTAAGGGATCTTATCCCTGTACTGATAAAGGAGGGCGCAGAAGGAATCATTGAATATCCTTTAAATAAAGTATTATAGCAAAACCAAAGCCATAACCAAAGCGGACGATGCCCGCAACCCATTTACCTTTCCTCAATTTCTTGTTTTTTGGACAGGAATTGAGAAGTAAGGCACTAAACAGGATTTAAAAAAATGCAGGTAAT
This sequence comes from Desulfobacteraceae bacterium, assembly GCA_015486915.1. The sequence goes on along the minus strand of WFQS01000630.1, from coordinate 1,326 downwards.
GGAGAAGTGTTCCATGAAATCAGACAAAATTGCGAAAAGAACGGAAGAAATAACTCCTTTTATTGTAATGGAGATTATGGAAAAAATTTATGAAATGGAAGCTGCGGGACTTGATGTGGTTCATATGGAAATCGGTGAGCCTGACTTCAACCCGCCTGAATGTGTAAAACTGTCAGTTGACGAAGCTTTTGACACTCATAATACTGATTACACCCACAGTCTTGGTGATATCAGACTGAGAAATGCAATTTCAGAATATTATAAAAAAAATTATAATGTTGAAGTGAACCCCGGACAGGTGCTTGTAAGTTCCGGTACTTCTCCTGCCATGCTCCTTCTGTTTTCAACCCTTGTAAATCCCGGTGATGAAATTATTATTTCCGATCCACATTATGCATGTTATCCGAGTTTCATTAAATTTTCCAATGGAATTCCTGTTAATATACCGGTTTGTGAGGAAAATGGCTTCCAGTTTACACCCAGGGCAATCAAGGAAAAAATTACAGACAAAACAAAGGCAATCCTTATTAATTCTCCTTCCAATCCAACGGGAAACCTCATGTCAAAAGAGAGGATGAAGGAAATTTCAGATATTGCCGTATCAAATGATATTTACATAATATCCGATGAAATTTACCATGGCCTTGTTTATGAAGGAAAAGAGCATTCAATCCTTGAATGTACGGATAGTGCTTTTGTATTAAACGGATTCTCAAAACTTTTTGCAATGACGGGCTTAAGGCTTGGTTATCTCATTGCCCCGGAAGAATTTATGCGCCCTCTTCAGATATTGCAGCAGAATTTTTTCATTTCAGCCAATTCAGTGATACAGGCTGCCGGAACTGCAGCCCTGAAGTGTGCTGAAAAAGAAACCCGTGAGATGAGGAAAATATACAATAAACGTAGAAAATACATGATAAAAAGACTTAAACAAATGGGACTTGGCATCAGCGTTGAACCCACCGGTGCTTTTTATATTTTTGCCAATGTAAAACATATATCTGCGGATTCCTATTCACTTGCCCTGGATATACTCGAAAAAGCCCATGTAGGTGTAACACCTGGAATTGATTTTGGCATTAACGGAGAAGGCTATTTAAGATTTTCCTATGCAAATTCCATGGAAAACCTTGAAAAAGGCCTTGACCGTTTGGAAAATTACTTTACCGGACAATGTAGGGCAGTACAATAAAACAGTACAATAAAACAGGACAATAAAACAGGACAATAAAACAGGACAATAAAACAGGACAATAAAACAACAGATATCAAAAAATGATTGTAAAACAAACTGAATTTATAAAAAGTGCTGTTAAACCTTCCCAG
>WFQS01000629.1 GCA_015486915.1 Desulfobacteraceae bacterium | reverse complement strand
TCTCTATTCAGTCTGTCCATATCGGAACTTGCCTGGTCAAATGATATCTGTTTTAAACCATTATTTTTCTGGAGCAGGATCGTATAGGTTATAATATCAGTAAAACAGTCTGAAAGTCTCATTCTCTAATGCCTCCTCACAACCATGAGTTCAACTTTGAAATCATCGGGCGCCCTGTCCCAGTACAGTGCTAAATTATTACCGTTCTTTACATGATCCCACTGTTTTCCATGGTGATCAATCTGAAAATAAATTGAGCCTGTTCTGCGGGGCAGTTCCTGGGGCGGTATCTCCAGAAAATTTAGTGTTACCCCGGGAAGAGACTGTGCAATAAGAATTGGCAGAGACTCTCTTGAACTGAGTTTTGCAATATTTTTCATTGATTCAACAAGTGTGTCTGTATCTGATTCAGATTCCATAACAAGGAAAAAGCTGTTCTTTCCTTCAAATATCCCCGGAGAAAGGTCAGCAATAAAGTAGGTACCGTCAAAATGCATGGGAATTATGTATTCAGGCCCTGATGTTATTCCATCGAGAAGCCTTGTTATAAGCTTCTGTGCCCCTGTAAAGCATTCCCACAAATTTTTATGGTCATATTCACTTAATAGAACAGTTCCATCCTCAAGTTCACCACCTGCAGATATTTCCGCCGAAAAAGAGGAGAGCTCGCCGATAATCTGCCTCATGATTCCATATACAGTCCAGGGACTGCTTTGATTTGCAGCGGTCAAATGGGTTAAAAGAGGGGCATACCTGTTTAAAGAACGTAATGCCAGCATATACACCATATCCCTTGAACCAAACTCCGCAGTGTGAACCCCCTTTGAACGCTTGACAGCTTCAAGCTGCCGGGTTCTCGAAGATATCTGCTCCCTTACCTCTTTGACAACACCACTTAGGATTTCCGATCCGGTAATTGTCAGGCATGGTGGAATAAATTCATCGGAAACAACGATCTCATCAAGATTTTTTTTAAGTTTTGCTATCTCGATGAGCTGATAGTCTCCCTGGTAATCGATTTCATTTTCCCAGAATATTTTGATGAGAAAATTCATGCGTTTAACTTCGGCACTGGGCCCGTTTCCGTGGAGGTCTCCAATTTCTTCAGGAACAGATGACGATACAAACCGGGTTGATACATCGGACAAATCATTAAAATCCGTTAATACAGAGACATTCTCCCCAGTGTCATCCCATTTTTTCAATCCAAGAAATACAGAAAAAATTTTCCCTCCGTCTTCCCAGGCTTTTTCAAATGATCTTGCCTGGATAACGCCATTTTCTCCAATAATCACATGGGAGTTATCCGGAAACAGGAATTCGCCTGCTTTAATATCAAAAATATAATTGGACAGAGAACTTTCCTCTATTTCAAAGCTGCCGACACCCCAGAAATGGGGAACCATGAATCTGTACAATGGTTCCATAAGCGATCTTGTGTAAAGATCGTCTAACTGAAAATGATGGGGCTGGAGAAAAAGTCCCTGATGCCAGAAAAGAGGTTTAACCATTGTTATTCCCTTCAACTTTTTCTATTTGCCGGGGTCCTAAAATAAGCTTGATATCAAGCAGCCCCGGCTTCTGCGTTCTCTCTTTGGAAAAAACGCCTTTTTCCTCAATAACTACAGGTATTTCAATAAGCCTTGTAATCCTTTCTTTTACAATACCGTAGTAACCTGCAACAACTGCAAGATACCTCGCATCTTCCGCCCGGTCCATAATTAAGGTGGTATCTTCCCCCGGACGTACTATCAGGCGCTTTGATGCAACAACACCCTGGTCAAACAATTTACAGTCAAGGAGTTTGTAAAGCCCGCTCTGATAGCCTGCAAGCTGGTTAAATCCATTGGGGTCCTTTAACTGGTAAATACATGCGTATAGTGTATGGGCCCTGCCTTCATCAAGGTTCAGCATGGGGTCTGCAACAACGTGCAGTTTCACTGCATCCTTTTGATATGTCCACTGGGGTGGAGGCAGAACTTTTGCAGCACATGAGAATAAAAACAGGATAAAAAACAAAGCCGATAATAATTGTATACTTTTTTTCAATTTTCCTCCTTATTAATTAAATGAAATTTTCTGGCAATTTCTTTCAAATTCCCTTAAAAAAGATTCCATAAACCGTCCCGATTCAAACCACTTTTCAAATTTTTTAAATTTTAACTCATACACTTCATAATACCTTGATTTACGCATGGGAGTGAGCCTTGACACATCAGTTTCCTTTTCAATTTTTTCCGGTGAAAGTTCTTCCAATATCTGCATGACCTTTGTGTGTGCTGCCTTTTGTGCTGCCTCCTGGGATGCGAAAAAAGCTTTACCAATCTGGCCTATATAACTTTCCAGGGTTGTAGTCTGACTGCTTCCCTCAAGGTGATAACCTATTACCTGGCGTATGGTTTCATCTGAATCCTGCTGTCCCATCAAAGTCGTGTTAATAACACTTATCAATTTATTCAATGATTCAAAAACCGTGTTTATTGACTCGGCAAGGCTTTCCAAAAGCTCCTCTGAGTTGAACTCTTCCCGGGTTATATCACGGCCAAGAAGCAGTTTCATCATCCTGATCAACACATGATCATCAATTTCTATGGAGGTATGTTTTCCATCTGCACATGTAAAGTCAGGTGCAGAGGGATCAAACCTTTTGATAAGTTCGTCAAGGACAGCTGTCCTCTCTTCAGTATCAAGGGATTCCATTTGATTTTTAAGATAATTATCTATGGAAAAATCTGCATTATCCTTTTGATCCTGATAAATTGCCTTAATACGATCTGTCAGTTTTTCATATTTAAGAGTATCTGTCATTCTTTAATCCGTCAGCGCCTTACGCCTGAATTCATGTAACAAAAAAAGTTTTAGGTTGAAATCACAGCCCGCTTTGTATTTATTTTCCGGGGTTTATTATAATAGTCTTTTCAAAATCATCATTATCATCATTTACGTTAATATCATGATTTTTTTGTCTGATAGAAGGTTTGGGCTCCTGCAGTGCATTATCATTGCCTGCAGGAGATATAATCATTGTTTTTTCCATCTCATTAAAGCTGCTGTTCCCGGACGGTGTCTGTTGAGGAACTGAAATGATCATTGTTTTTTCAATGACATCATTGACATCAATATTATCATTTGAATCCATCGCATCAATGGTTTGGTCCGTATCAAGTACATCAGCCGGATCTGTTTCCATATCACTGGATGAAAGCACAACCGTTTCAAGCACATCATCATCCGGGACATTGGATTCATCATCCCGGACATCAGGTTCATCATCCAGGACAGTATATACGTCATCCGGGAC
>WFQS01000628.1 GCA_015486915.1 Desulfobacteraceae bacterium | reverse complement strand
CCTGTAAAGTACTGTGAATTATTAGAGTTTCATTTTTTGTTGAGAGGTAGTCTGAGAGTCTTCAGATCTGCCTCATGGCAGTTATAAGAAAGAGCTCACTTTTACCGGAGTAACTGATGCTCTTTTTATGTTTGTCAAAATCTATGATTTTTTGAGGCATTGTAACGCTGTTCAGATCCGCCTCATGGCCATCAAATCATTCTGAAAGGATCCCGGTCACTTTCAAATTTTCTGATTTCAATATCGATTCCGGCATCTTCTGCAGAAGACTTGAGTCTCTCTGCAAGCAGATCCACACCAATATGCTCAGATGAAAAATGTCCCACATCAATCAGTCCAAGTCCCGCCTGTTCAATATCCCTTGCCTCGTGATATTTGATATCTCCGGTAACAAAAACATCTGCACCTGATTTCAAAAAAACATCGAGAAGAGAACCCCCGCTGCCGGTACATACTGCAACGTTTTTTATTGAAAGGTTCCCATCCCCTGTAACTCTCAAATTTTTAATACCAAGCCTCTCTTTAATCTGCACAGCAAAGGATGTCAGATTCATGGGAGAAACAAGCTTACCCTTTCTGCCTATGCCTGGATAAATGCCCTGATCCTTTCTGTCTGATACTTCTTCGTATAAATTAGCAATATAGGAGAGTCCTATGAGATCTGCAAAAAAATCATTAAGCCCTTTATCAGCCTTGTCAAAATTGGTATGGGCAGAAATTATTGATATTTTCCCCAGGGCAGCCCTTAAAATAATTTTTCCCTGTATGGTTCCAAAATCAACACATTTTACAGGCCTGAACATAAGAGGGTGATGACTTAATACAAGGTCTGCGCCCCATTTTTCAGCAGACTCCACTACATCTTCCGATACATCAAGGGCTATCATGACTTTTTTAACGGGCCATGAAAGATCACCTGCCTGAAGACCTGAATTATCCCAGTCTTCTGCAAGGTAAAAAGGGGCAATTTTGTTTATTAGATCCATCAATGTTCCGGCTGTAGCCTTTATTCCCATGGAAATAAGCCTCCGTCTGAAAACAAAAAGAGCGTGGTAGTATTTAACCACGCTCTTTTATAACCTGACAAAACCTTCTTGTAATACACATTCATATAACGTTTATACATCCTGCTTAATTTTAAAAAACTACAATGATGTTTAATGGTGGGCCCACCTGGGATCGAACCAGGGACCGACCGGTTATGAGCCGGTGGCTCTGCCAAACTGAGCTATGGGCCCTCACTCATTAAACAAACTTTGGAAGTATATATCTTTCCACGGGAATGTCAAGAATTAAATTTCAATAAAGCTTTTTAATTTCCTGCTCCTCGTGGGATGCCGCAGCTTTCTCAACGCTTTTGCCTCAATCTGGCGGATTCTCTCCCTTGTCACGGTAAAATCCTTACCCACTTCCTCAAGGGTATGGTCAGCCTTTTCACCTATTCCAAACCGCATACGCAGAACTTTTTCTTCCCTTGGAGTCAACGTGGCAAGAACTTTACGGGTCTGCTCTGCAAGGTTTAAATTAATTGCTGCCTCAGACGGAAGAGAAAATTTCCTGTCCTGAATAAAATCTCCAAGATGGCTGTCTTCCTCCTCTCCTATGGGAGTTTCAAGGGAAATCGGCTCCCTTGCTATTTTCAGCACACGGCGTACTTTGTCAAGGGGTATCTCCATTTTCTCTGCAATTTCCTCGGGAGACGGTTCCTTGCCCATTTCCTGTACAAGATACCTTGATGTCCTGATCAGTTTATTTATTGTTTCTATCATGTGAACCGGAATACGTATGGTCCTTGCCTGATCGGCTATTGCCCTTGTAATGGCCTGCCTTATCCACCACGTTGCATATGTACTGAACTTGTATCCACGCCTGTATTCAAATTTATCCACGGCCTTCATAAGACCGATATTTCCCTCCTGGATAAGATCAAGAAACTGAAGCCCCCGGTTAGTGTACTTCTTGGCAATACTCACAACAAGCCTCAGGTTGGCCCTGACAAGCTCGCCTTTTGCAAGTTTTGCCATCAGTCTGCCTTTATCAACACCTTTTATGATTTTTCTTAAACTTTCTTCATCGCCTTTGATTGTATGTTTTTTATTCTGAATCTGATTTAAAATTGCAGAAAGATCATTACAGAGAAGAGTCGCCCTTTCCCTTGTTATATCTGAATGTTTCACAGCCCATTCAACAAAGCCTTCAGGATTAGCAAGCTCTTTTATCATATCATCTTTATCTGCATTAAAGGTGGCTGCGCATCTCGTTAACAGACTGTCCATGGATTCAAACCATTTAATATTATTTCTGATGGCTTTTTCAATACCGCTTATAACGCCTTTTTCAAAACGCCATCTTTTAAGCAGGTCAAATATCTTGTCGTTTCTGTCCTGTATCTCTGTTTTAATTTTTTCTGCAGATGATTGATCAAGCTCACCTGACAAAAGCATGTCCTGTTTCTTAAGGGTCTCAATATAAAGTTCCTTTATGGTCACTAAGGAATCAAGGAAAAGATCCAGCTTTGAAGATTCGTCAGCACTTCCATCGCCATCATTAACGTCCCTTAAAATATGCCTTGAACGCATCCCCCTGGTATCCAGTCTTTCCCTGTGTCTCTTCATTCTGTTTCCGAACACAAGGAGTTTCCCAACTGCTATGGGGCTTGCAAGCATCTCTTTTAAAACTTCATGCTCACCGTTCTCTATCTTTTTTGCAATTTCTATCTCACCTTCCCTTGTCAAAAGGGTCACCATACCCATTTCCCGCAAATACATCTTCACGGGGTCTGTTACGGTTCCAAATTCCATATCACCGGAAACAATTTTTGGAGGAACAATTTTACCCTTATTTTTTTTATCTTTATTAATTTTATCTTTATTAATTTTCTTATCTTTCAAGGCAGCTATATCATCCACCGTTTTTACAGTATCTGTCGTGGTCTCAATTGATTTTTTATTCTTTTTATCCTGGCTTTTTACCGATTTTCCGGCCTTTTTTTTCTCTTTTTCCATATTTACAAGCCTTATGCCCAACTCATTAAACATCACCACTATATCATCAATCTGATCCGAAGACATTAAATCATCGCAAATGACTTCATTAATTTCGGCATAGGAAACTTCCCCTTGTTTTTTCCCTCTTTCGATCAGTTCCTGTAATTTTTCCCTGGAAACAATTTTATTTTCCATAGGTTCAACCGATTTTGCTGCCATAAATAATGCCTCCCAAAGGCTTTATATATTTAAATCTTTTTAATTTATAAATATTATTCATAACCGTGCATTTTCCTGATTTCCCTCTGCCGCTTTTCAAGGAGTTCCAGAGGAAGATCAAAATTGCCGTTTTGTTCTGCTTTCTTTATTTTATTTGCAAGAAATTTCTCTGTCCTGTTCCTTACTTTTACAATCCTGTCCATGAGTGCAATAGACTTTTCCATAAGACGATCGGTATAAGGTATTTCAGTCATTGCAAGGGATGCAATTAATTTGCGGTCTTCATCGTTTTCTGCGCCAGACATAACATTAACTATGAAAGTTTCTTCAGGGCATTGAATTGATTCCATAAGCTTTCCTATTTTTTTTAATCTGTCTGAATAAAAAAAATCAAGAATGCTTCTTGACTTTATTTCGGCTCTGATTTCACTGTACTGAAGCATAAGGGAAAGTATCTGCATTTCTCTTCTGTCAGATTCAGGTTGTTTTCCCATCTTCATTGCAGGATCAGATGTTTTATCTTGTGTTTCAGTTAGTTGAAAAGGTATATTGTTACTTTTTTTTACAACTGCCTGTCGTACTTTTTCAAGAACAGCTTTTTCATCAATACCAAGTATCTCGGAAAGTTCTCTTACATACAGAGACCTTGCAGCACTGTCCTCCACACCGGCAAGATGAAATTTCATTTCATCAAGAATGTTTATTCTTCCCTCAATGGAAAGACCGTATTTCTTTATTGCAGTATTACTTAAAAAGTTTATGATGGACATTGATTTGTCCGCAGCTTTTTTAAATTCCTCTTTTCCATATTTACGTATAAAGGAATCCGGATCATCTCCTTTGGGAAGAACCAGAATTCTGACATCAATCCCATGTTTTACAAATGTTGTGATGCTTCTTTTGGCAGCATTGATACCTGCATTATCCGAATCAAACACCAGAATCATTTTTGAAGCATAGCCCTTTAAAAGTCGGACATGCTCTGAGGTAAGGGCTGTCCCAAGGCTTGCCACGGTATTTTTTACGCCGTTTTGATAAAGTGAAAGAAAATCAAAATAGCCTTCAACAATAAAAACCGAGTTTTCCCTTCTGCAGTGCTGTTTTGAGAGATGAAGTCCGTAGAGTATCCTGCTTTTGCTGTACACAGGTGTTTCAGGAGAATTAAGATATTTCGGCATGGAATCATCCATAACTCTTCCTCCGAACCCTGC
>WFQS01000627.1 GCA_015486915.1 Desulfobacteraceae bacterium | reverse complement strand
TTATAATACATATCGCCCAGGGCCACTTTGATGCGGGCATCCATGGGAAGGGCTTTATCTGCTCTTTCCAAGGTAAATGTCGCATTTTTAAGGTCATTATGCTTTATGAAAAACCGATAAATTTTAAAATAATAGGAACGGGCGGTATTAATCTGACTTTTTTGATCAAACACTTTTTTATTCTTAAAAACTTCGATCAAATCAAGGGCATAGAGATATCTGTTAACGGCCTCACCCATGTCACCTGTTTTGCTTAAAAAATCTGCATAGGCGATGTACGGGCCGGGTAATTCCGGAATGGCATTTTTCATATCACGATCACTGACCCCTGCAACAATCATGGCAGTTAATGCACGATCAAAATATTTAGCATTCAATGCCAGGGTTTTTTTCATGTATTTCAGCCCCTGATCCATATCTCTTTCCCGTGCTTTTTCATCTTTTTCCCTGTCCTTTTCCGCAAACAGCCATGTTGCATATTGAAAGGTATATTCTGCAGTGGTTCTCTGATACTCCATACTTGTTTTAAAGGCAATTCCAGCTTTTTTATTATTACCCTTACCGGCAAGAAAAAGACCGAATCTTTTCAGGTACCTGGAATTTAAAGGGTCAAGGTGCAGAGACCTTATAAAATTCAGGTTTGCTTTTTCTTTATTTTTTAAAAACCATGCTGCATTAGCCTTTATAAAAGGGTATTCAGCCTTAAACGGATCAAATTCTGCTGCGAAATCCGCTACATTTTCAATATTTTTAATAATTTCCGGAGGCGTTTCAGCGCTCATTGTGTAATCTTTTATATTGGAATAATAAAATAATCCCAGTAAATTTGTAATATTATAAATAACAGTGAAAACTGCCATGACCGATATTACAGACACATAGAATACTTTTTTAAATAAAGGCCGCACAGGAACAAGTCTTGTTTCAAGGCTTTGACGTCTTATACCTGTATTGGCTGCGGAAACAGCAATACCTGCCACAAAAAAGAACCAGAGTCCGTTTGCTCCGACGTGCATGTTAAAATCTGTAAAACTGTGAAAAAGAATGGATACCATGGCAGTGATACAGCCTATATAAAGATAAATTGAGAACCCGTCCCGTCTCTTTAAAAATACTTTATAAGTTTGATAAAAAAAGCTTAACAGAAATAAGGCAGCAAGGGAAAATCCGATAATACCGCCTTCTGCGAAAAGCTCAAGGTAGTCGTTGTGTGCATGGGTGAGAAACCGGTCAAGGGTAATTGTCCGGTAAAGGGGATAAATATGGGGAAAGCTGCCAATGCCGGAGCCTGTAAGTGCATAATGGCGGATAATCTGTAATGTGTCTTTCCAGAAATCAAGCCTTGATTCATAAACAAGCCCCTGGGCATTTTTCAATTTTGCAAATCTTTCAAAAATCTGGTCCCAGCCAAACCAGCCTATTGAAAGTGCCGTTAAAAAGATCACCCCTATAATGAGAATCGTGTTTCCCCTGCTGATTTTCCTTTTCAATAAAAAAAATGTGAATATTATAAGAGCGAGACAGGTACTGATCATGGCGCCCCTTGAAAGGCTGACAAAAATGGAAACAATGATCAATAAGGCAGATGCACCAATGAGAATATGGATATTGGCTTTTTCCTGGCTTAATATTTCACCGATTCCCCTGATTAAGGATTTTGTTCCTATCCTTGGTCTGTAAAATAAAAACAAACCCAGAACAATGGGAAAAATCAATTCCATGAGCCCTGCATAATGATTATGATTTACATAGGGACCCATCACGATGGAATTAACCGGACAATACCTGAACCACAAAGCCATATCCTTTGTAAGATAAAACTGCAGAATGGAAGAAAAGGCAAGAAGCCCGCCAAAGATAACAATGGTAAAAACCGTTGTCTGGAGCATTGTTTTTTTTCTTAAAACCTGGACCGTAAGCACATAAAACATAGCATAGGTTGAGTATCTGAAAAATTCAGACACACCGGCTTTCCTGTTTACAGAAAGACACATCCACGACTTGATACCGGTGAGAAACTGTGTTGTACGGTGTATATTAAATACATTTGGGGACAGCCATTCAACAATGAAAGGAGGCAAAGGGATGATCTGGAATAAGATATAAAACAAAAAAATCATCAAAGGGATGATGCCGGGAACATTATAAAATTCATCGTTATTTTTTATAATATGGATGAAATAAAATAAAACTCCAAGGCCTGTACCGATTTCCATTACGGCATAGGACCAGGTCTCTGTTGTTCCAAATGCTAAAGGGGTAAAAATAAATAAAAAAAAGAATAAAATTTTTGAAAGTTTTAAAGACATATTAATCAGGATTCCGATGAATAATAATAATCACCGTAATTATAATAATATCCGCTCTTTTTGGCGCTGAACCGATTCAGTACAACCCCTGTTATTGGTGCATGCACTTCTGTAAGCTGCTTAATCCCCTTTTTCAACATTTCGTTAGTGGTTTTGCCTGCCCAGGTAATAATGATCACCCCGTCCACATTCTGGCTTAAAA